>CAYUBP010000001.1:0-19389 GCA_964443115.1 uncultured Dehalococcoidales bacterium
AGTTAGAGTTGCCAGTATTGGGGAAATGGGATAATATGAAATACATGGGTAATCAGTCAGGCCAGGCTGGGCACCTGACTGCCGTGAGTGGCAGGCCGCTGAAGATTGCGCTGGCGATTGTGCTGGTAATCATGGCGGTTGAGGTTGTCGGCGGCTTGTTGAGCAACAGCCTGGCTCTCCTGGGCGACGCCGGGCATATGCTGGTGGACGCCCTTGCTCTGGGCTTGAGCCTTTTTGCTTTGACTCTTGCCCGTCGGCCACCGACGCCGGCAAGGACCTACGGCTATCACCGTGTGGAGATTATGGCTGCCCTGGTCAACGGCGTGACGCTGGTCGGCGTCTCCGTTTACATATTCTACGAGGCATATAAAAGGTTCTTGGACCCGCCGGAGGTGGAGGCGCCGCTGATGCTGGGGGTGGCCCTTCTCGGTCTGGTCGCCAACGTCAGCGGGATACTGCTGATAAGGAAGGCAAGCCGCCGTAACCTGAATATAAAGGCTGCCTTCTGGCATATTGTCGGCGATACTATCTCCTCGGTAGGCGTTATTGTGGCGGCGGTAGTTATGGCGGTTACCGGCTGGCGTTTCGCTGACCCTGTTATCGCCGTTCTTATCGGCGGTGTTATACTCTGGGGAGCGGTGCGGCTGGTCGGGGAGTCGGTAGACATTCTGCTGGAGGCGGTCCCCCGCCACCTCAAGGTCAGTGAGGTGATAGAGGCAATCAAGAAAGTCCCGGGCGTGGAGGAGGTACATGACATCCACATCTGGACAATCACCTCCGATATGCATGCCCTCTCCGCCCACCTGCGTATCAAAGACCAGACGGTGAGTCGGAGCAGTGAGATTGTGGAGGCGGTGAACCGGGACCTGGCGGCAAATTTCAACATAAGGCACACCACGCTGCAGCTGGAGTGTGAGACCTGCCCGAGCGGTCTTGTCTGTGAGATAAACCCGCCGGAAGACCACACGCGGGCAAACTAAGGGGGGAGTTATGACTGGCAAATCAAAGCCGGACGAAACTATCCGTCATCCGGGCGGGGGGGCGGCAACCCGCAAGTCCACCTTCCCCGTAAGCGGTATGACCTGTGCCTCCTGTGTCGTGCGGGTGGAGAAAGCCCTGGACAGTGTTCCGGGGGTGGTCTCCGCAAACGTCAACCTGGCTTCGGAGAAAGTCACCGTGGAATATGCCCCGGCGACGGCGGTAGCAGAGCTAAAGCGCGCCGTGAGTGAAGCCGGCTATGAACTGGGAGATGAAGCTGAGACTCAGGAGGATATCACTGCCGCCTACCGGCGGGAGATGAACCGGGTCAGGGACCGCTTTATCGTGGCGGTGGTTATCGCCGGTATCATCATGGCGCTGATGTGGACGCCGGAGTTTACCGGCAAGCCGTACCTGCTGTGGGCGCTGGCGACTCCGGTGCAGTTCTGGGCGGGCTGGCGGTTCTACCGGGGGGCGTGGGGGGCGCTGAGACAGCGCACCGCCGACATGAACACTCTTATCGCTGTCGGCACCTCCGCCGCCTATTTCTACAGTGCGGTGGCGGCAGCCTTCCCGGCGGTTTTTACAGCCGGGGGAATTGAGCCTCATCTCTATTTTGATACCTCGGCGATGATAATTGCCCTCATTCTCCTCGGTCGCTATCTGGAGGCAAGAGCCCGGGGCGAGACCTCGCAGGCGATAAAAAAGCTCATCGGGATGCAGCCGAAGATGGCACTGGTTGTCCGCGACGGAGGCGAGGTAGAAGTTCCGGTGGAGGATGTCCGCGTGGGAGACCTTATCCGGGTGCGGCCCGGGGAGCGGGTACCCGTGGACGGCATGGTCCGCGAGGGGCGCTCCGGCATTGATGAGTCCATGATTACCGGCGAGAGCCTGCCGGTGGAGAAGGGGCCCGGGGATGAGGTTATCGGCGCCACGATAAACAGGACGGGCAGCTTCCAGTTTGAGGCGACCCGGGTCGGCAGGGACACCACCCTGGCGCGGATTGTCCGGCTGGTGGAGGCAGCCCAGGGAAGCAAGGCGCCCATTCAACGGCTGGCGGATGTCATTGCCAGCTACTTCGTGCCGGTCGTGATTGGCATTGCAATTGTTACTTTTATCATCTGGTACTTTGCCGGGCCGCCGCCGGCTCTTACCTACGCCTTTCTCAACTTTATCGCCGTGCTCATCATATCCTGTCCCTGTGCCCTGGGGCTGGCAACGCCGGCGGCAATTGTCGTTGGCACGGGCAAGGGGGCGGAGCATGGCGTCCTCATCCGCAGCGCCGGGGCGCTGGAGAGGTGCCACCAGATAAACACTGTTCTGCTGGACAAGACCGGCACCCTGACGCAGGGCGAACCAGAGGTAACTGATGTTGTGGCGGTTCCTCCCTATTCCCGGGAGGATGTTCTACGGCTGGCAGCCTCGGCGGAGCACGGCTCGGAGCACCCGCTGGGTGAGGCGATAGTCAGGGCGGCTTCAGATAAGAATCTGGAGCTGTCACCGGCGTCAGACTTCCGGGCTATCCCGGGGCAGGGTGTGGAGGCTTCGGTGGCGGGGAAAGGGCTGCTGCTGGGCAATCTCCGTCTGATGACCGAGAGGGGTCTCTCTCTCAACGGGCTTGAGGCGGAGGCTGACCGCCTCTGGAGAGGGGGCAGGACGGTGATGTTCTTGGGTATAGATGGCAGGGTCGCCGGCATTATTGCCCTGGCGGATACCATCAAGCCCAATGCTAAATCGGTGGTGGCGGAGCTGCACCGGATGGGAATTGAGGTGGGTATGCTCACCGGCGATAATCGGCGCACCGCCGAGGCTATCGCCCGTGAGGTGGGCATTGACCGGGTGCTGGCTGAGGTGCTGCCGGAGCACAAAACCGATGAGGTGAAAAAGCTACAGGAGGCGGGGAGGGTGGTCGCCATGGTCGGCGATGGGATAAACGATGCACCGGCGCTGGCTCAGGCGGATGTCGGCATCGCCATCGGCACCGGCACTGACGTGGCGATGGAGACGGCGGACGTCACACTCATCAGCGGCGACCTGGAGGGGATTGTCACCGCCATACACCTGAGCAAACGCACAATGCGGACTGTCAGGCAGAACCTATTCTGGGCTTTTGCTTATAACACGGCGCTAATCCCGGTGGCAGCGGGGGTGCTGTACCTCGCTTTCGGGGAGAGCGGCGTCCCTTCGGGGCTGCACTTCATTCTGGGCGACTACGGCTTCTTAAATCCAATCCTGGCGGCGGCAGCCATGGCCGCCAGCTCCGTTACCGTGGTCTCTAACTCGCTGCGGCTGAGGGGTTTTACTCCGCCCAAGTTTACATAATATTACAAGGAGGTGCTATTATGGCGGTTGACCCGGTGTGCAAGATGACGGTTGATGAGAAGAAGGCAGCGGCGACCTCTGAATACAAGGGCAAGAAGTATTACTTCTGCGCTGTGGGCTGCAAGAAGGCTTTTGACCGGGAGCCGGAGAAATACCTTGCCTCGGAGAAGAAGTAGCCTTGCTTAACGGTGGTGTAAGCATATAATATAGACACAAAACGGGAAGGGGGATACTATGCCATTTGGTGGTCTTATTATTGGCATCTTAACTGTCGCTGCCGGCGTTATTGTTCTGGTCTGGCCCAAGGTGCTGGCTTATATCGTCGGCATATACCTGATTATCGTCGGTTTGATTGAAATAGTTAACGCGGTGCGTTAGGGGGTAAGAGATGGAAACGGAACAGGGCAGGACTCTGGAGGCGCTGCGGACGGCTATCCAGATGGAGATTGACGGCAAGAAGTTTTATCTGGAAGCCAGCCGGGAAAGCGGTAACAAGCTGGGCAAGAAGCTGTTAAGGACGCTGGCGGCGGAGGAAGACCTTCACCGGCAGAAGTTCAGCGAGATATATGATGCCGTGCGCCGGAAGAATGCCTGGCCGGTAACCGATTTTCAGCCTGACGGGGGCAAGCATCTGAGGACTGTATTTGCCACCGTGGTCGGCGAGGCTGGCTACAGCAAGCAGGATGCGGCTACCGAGCTTAGTGCGGTGAAGACCGCCATTGGCATGGAGAGCAAGACCTATGATTTCTACAAGGCGCGGGCTGGTAGTGCCGCTTATGATATTGAGCGGGGCTTCTATGAGGCTATAGCCGCCGAGGAGAGGGAGCACCACCTTGTCTTGCTGGACTACTACGAGTACCTCAAAGACCCCGCCGCCTGGTTTGTGCTCAAGGAGCACCCGTCTCTGGATGGCGGCTAGAGGTTGTCTCTGCCAGTCTGCGGGCGGTGATTGCAGCGGACGACCGGGATTTAACTATTTTGTAATAGTATTGCCGCAAATTTTATAACTTCTTGAGGTTGGTGTTGCTAACATAGGGGAAAACATGGATGGGAGGTAAGACATGGCAGAGAAAAACGATGCGGTTACTAAAGTATCCAAGGCGCTGCTGGACCAGTTGAACGAGGCCATTGCCCGGGAGCTCCAGGTAGCCATCCAGTACATGTGGCAGCATGTGCAGTGGGGCGGGGTGAAGGGGTTTGCCGTCCAGGAGGAGCTTAGGTCCATAGCGATAGCAGAGATGAAGCATGCCGAAGCCATTGCCGAGCGGCTCTACTATCTCGGCGGCGTTCCAACCACCAAGCCCAGCCCCATTTTTGTCGGCGGCAGCCTCAAGGAGATGATAGCCCGGAATATCAAGGACGAGGCGGGCGCTATAGACCTTTACAAGATGATTATTGATATGGCGGCTAAAGAGAACGATGTAACCACCGCCTTTCTCTTCAAGGGGATATTGCAGCAAGAGGAAGAGCATCACGATACCTTTACTACTCTTATGGAAGAGATTTAGGCGGCTGCGCTGACCTTTGGCTGCTGACTGCTTGGGGTGGGGTCTATTTTAGAGATTGTCAGGATTTCAGTCCGGGTGCAGCCCGGCGCTGCCGCGAACGAGGTGGTGGGTAGTAACGGCGGGGTATGGCAGGTCAGGGTAGCGGCACCGCCGGTCAGGGGCAAGGCTAATAAAGAGCTTGTAGACTTCCTGAGCCGGCGTCTGGGTGTGGCAAAAAGCCGGATAGCTATCGTCCGGGGCTATACCGCCAGGGACAAGGTAATAGCTATCAGCGGGTTAAGCCAGGAAGAGGTTACGCGCCGGCTTCTCCATGCTCCATAGGCAGGCTCTGGCGTCCGGTATCTTTCGTGCGGCGGCGCCAGTAGATGATACCCGTTACGATTACCCAGGCAGGTATCATCATCAGCCAGACGATTACGGAGAGCAGTACCAGTCCGGCAGTAACCGCACCGTTAGCTGCTGATTTGAGGGGTTCCACTCTCGCCTCCATACCATATATAACGATTTGAGAGTGGAAAAGTTAGCACTATTTCTCTACCCTGGCCCAAAGCGTCTCGCCGTCGGTGACAAACTCTATCGTGCCCTGTTTGTCAGTGCGGTAGACGTTGTGCGTGCCCGGTCGCTCCTCAAGCCGGGCGATGACCTCCAGGCTGGGGTGGCCGAAGGTATTGTCACCTCCCACCGAGATGACTGCCGCCCGCGGGTTGACCGCTGCCAGGAACCCGGCGGTGGTGGAGGTGTCACTCCCGTGGTGGGCAATCTTGAGCACCGTGCTGCTCAGGTCAGCCCGGGAGCTGATGAGTTCAAATTCCGCCTCCCATGATATGTCGCCGGTAAGCAGGAAGCTGACCCTGCCTGTGTTCAAGCGCAGCACCACGCTATTGTTATCAATATCAGACTCGGTGCCGGTCAGTGGCGGGTACTGCGGATTAAGCACATCTATCGTTACCCCATTGCCCAGGTCAATCTGCTGCCCGGCTTGAGCTGTGGCGTATCTAGTATTCTCAAGAAGGCTCTGCCACTCCTCGTATAGCGGGGACTCGGAGTCCAGTGGGGGATAGAGCACCTGCTCCACATCATACCTTTCCAGGACCTCAATCAGTCCGGTGAGGTGGTCGGCGTGGGGGTGGGTCAATACCACCAGCTCTATAGTCCTGTCCCAGAAGGGCATCTCTTTGCCCAGCGCCAGCCCGATTGCCCGGGGGCTGCTCCCCCCGTCAACCAGTACCTGCTGGCTCCCCCGCCGGATGAGGATGGCATCCCCCTGTCCCACGTCAAGAAAGCTGACGTGCAGCCGGTCATCGGGCATGGTGACGGCGGCGACTGATACCAGTATTGCCGCCACCAGCAGGGGAGGGATGATCCACTTCATCCGTAGCCGTGACATAGCACCAATTATCCCGTATCTCAGGCGTGATAGCAATTCCGCCGCGGCTTGCCTGCGGTGGAAGTAAAGCACGGCGAGAGACAGCACCGCGTAGTAGCCCCAGACGATACTAATGCCGATTCTTGTCTGGACGGAGGCTAGCGGGAGTGCGTCAAAGACATTGACCACCAGCCCCAGGTAGGAGAGGAACAGCCAGGCAAACCAGCCGATAAACCGGGCGAGGGGTAGGGCAATCAGCCCCGCTCCGCCAGCCAGGGCGCCGGTAACAATAATCGCCGGTAGTGCCGGCAGGGCAAAGAGCGTTGCCAGGGGGGCGACAAGCGAGACAATGCCAAAATAATAGGCGATAAGAGGCAGTACCGCAACGAGTGCCCCGGTGGTTACGCTGAAGCTGTCTATGACGAGTTTGGCAAGGGATACGGCTACTCCATCTTCGCCAAGAGTCCTGGTGACTTTGTCTCTGCCCCAGTCCTGGAGACGGGGTGAGATTAAAATTATTCCCGTCATTGATGCAAAGCTGAGCAGGAACGAAGCCTGCCACAGTATTTGGGGGCTGGCGGCGACCATTACCGCTGCGGCAAAGGCGAGGGCGGTGAAGCCGCTGCGCTGCCTGCCCAGCAGACCGGCGGCGAGAAACAGGCTAGCCATGATTGCCGCACTTACCACCGGCGGGTTCATGCCCGTTATCATGGCGTAGAGCCAGACTGCTGCCAGCGCCAGCCAGATGTAAGTGTGACGTCTCTTTCCGAACAGCCAGGCGCCGATGCTGAGCAGCATGCCCGCCAGTATGCCCAGGTGAAGACCGGATACAGCCAGTACATGGGCGGTGCCGGTGCGGGCAAAGCTGTCGCTAAGCGCATCCGGGATGTTGCCCCGCATCCCTAGGACTATACCCTGGGCGAGGGATGCCTGCGGCTCGGGTAGTGCTTCAGCCAGAACCTGTGACAGACGGTTCCTGAGCGAGTAGACCCACTCCAGTGGTTTAAACCCCTTTCCGCTATCTAGGATTTCAATTTGAGGGTATTGCACAGTGGAGTGAATTCCCTGGTGCGCCAGGTAGTCCCGGTAGTCAAAGTCATCAAGCTGCGGCGGTGTCTCCATCCTGCCGGAGACCTTAAGGACATCGCCGTAGCTGTAGGTGGGATACCTGGGTACGAACAGCAGCACTTTCCCGGAGACCTCGTGCCACTCTCCGTCCAGTTGTATACCGGTGGCCCGGAGGCGTACCTGGGCGGTCTTATCGCTGACCTCGGGGTCAGCATCCACCATTCCCGTAATGACCACTTCCCGGTCGTTATAGAACTGGAGTGAGCGCTCGCCGATGTCGGGCAGGCTTGACTGGTAGTGGAGAGCGCCGCCGAAGAAAGCAAGAATGCACAGGCTGGCCAGTATCACCAGTTTCTTGTGGTGGCGGAACCAGAAAAGGAGGGGAAGGGGGACAAGCCCGGTGGCGAGGATAGCCCAGTGCGGGCAGAAGCTTGCCCCCAGGTAGATGCCGGCTACCCAGGCAAAACTTAGATAGATAAGCGGCATTGTCCTTTAGTCAGCGACGGTAATCAGGCCCTTAATCTGCTCAAAGGTGGTGATGCTTATGCCATTTACCCCGGTCAGCTCGGTAATGCTGGCGAACTGCCCGTTTTGCTGGCGGTAGCTGATAATAGCCTGAGCCTTGACCTCGCCGATTCCCGGCAGTGCTTCCAGCAGCCAGGCTTCCGCCCGGTTAATATCTATCTTTTGCGGCGAGAGAGTCTCGCCTGATTCGGGTATATATAGTTCAAGCTGGCTGAGGTCGGCGCTGCCGGTGGTGCCGCCGGCAGCCAGTATAACGTCTTCCAGGCTGTACCCGGCTTTCAGCGGGAAGAAGCCGGGGTTGTTGACCGCACCGCCAACGTAAATCTGCCCACCGAGTTGTGGGGTGGGGGGCAGGGAAATCTCCACCGGCTGGCCCGGGCTGTATTTTGACCAGGCGAGCGCGCCGCCGGTAATAATAACGGCAATTAGCAAGATGGCTACTATTACCCAGAGCCTTTTCATTTGCAGCCTCCAGTTTTAGCTTCACCTAGTATAGCAGAATAGTGCCGGTCAATGAATAAGATATCTTCCTTTTACGCAATCTTGGTTGTCATTGCGAGCGGAGCGAAGCAATCTCTTTGTATCAGATTGCTTCGTCGCTACGCTCCTCGCAATGACACGTCCTAACAACCAAGAATGAGCAGAACCGATATCTTTATCAGGGGATTGACAGCCATAAGGGGCGGGTATATGATGCTGATAATCAGGTGTGATTTAAGAAGGAGGTGCCATAATGAATCGGCTGGTTACCACCACCATCCTGGGAGCGGTCTTTGGCGTCATCTGCATGTTACTGTCCCGGTACACTTCTGACGTTGCCTTCTGGCCCCTTGGCGTCTCATTCCTGTTGCACCACACTGCTCTGGGGTTCGCCATCGGGGCAAGCTCGCTCAAAATTAACTGGGCGGCTCACGGAGCGCTCTGGGGCGCTATCTTCGGTGTATTTCTGGCAATCAACCAGGTTGGAGGAGAACTGGAGCCGTGGGTAGCCTTTGTCATGCCGGTCGTCTGGGGGTTCCTGATTGAGACCCTGGCGACAATGGTGTTCAAGAGACCGCAGTAGAGTAGCCAGTTTGCTTCCCGGATAGTGCTCCTCCGGTTAGTAGTATAAGCACCCGAATCAAAGGGGGTGGCTGCTACGGCAGCCACCTCCTCAACTTGCCATTTACCATCCGGGCCGGGCTATTTCGGCAGGGTAAGGTTCAGAAGCTCGGCGATATCCATCACCTTGAGCGATTCCTCCGCGCCCTTTGCCTTGATGGCGTCCTCAAACATCTGGAGGCAGTAGGGGCAGGCAGTGGCTATGGTCTGGGCTTTGATGTCTATAGCCTGCTCGGTGCGCATTTCGCTGATTCTGCGCCCGGAGCGCTCCTCAAGCCACATGTGCCCGCCGCCGCCGCCGCAGCAGAAGCTCCGCTCCCGGTTGCGCTCCATCTCCACCAGTTTGGTCGCCGGTATGCTTTTCAATATCTTCCGCGGTGCCTGGTAGATGTCATTGTATCTTCCCAGATAGCAGGCGTCATGGTATGTCACCGTGCCCGGCAAGCCGCCGGCAAACTTTAGCCTGCCTTCTTTCATCAGGCGGGCAATAAGCTCGGTGTGGTGGATAACCTCAAAGTTTCCCCCGAACTGCGGGTACTCATTCTTGATTGTGTTATAGCAGTGCGGGCAGGTGGTAACTATTTTCTTGATATTGTAGTTCTTGAGCGTTTCAATATTCTTCTGAGCCTGAGACTGGAACAGGTACTCGTTGCCTAGGCGGCGGGCCGGGTCTCCGCAGCAGCTCTCCTCGTCGCCCAGAATGCCGAAGTTAATGCCGGCCAGTTTCATCAGCCTGGCTACAGCCTTGGCTACCTTTGTGCTTCTCTCCTCCAGGGCTGAGGTGCAACCGACCCAGTACAGTATATCAATATTGCTGTCCTCCGCCAGGGTCTTGATATTAAGCCCTTCAGTCCAGTCTGTCCGTGACAGGGTCGTCCCACGCCAGGGGTGTCCCCTGTCTTCTATACTGCGGAGCGCTCCCTCTGCTGTCTCGGGGACGGAGCCTTGCTCCATCACCAGGTGCCGCCGCATCTCTACAACCTTGTCCACGTGCCCAATCGCCACCGGGCACACCTCCTGGCAGGCGCCGCAGGTGGTGCACTCCCATATTACTTCCTCGGTGATGACATCGCCGACCAGGGCTTTGCCCGGGTTGTCGGTGGCCTCCGCCTGACCCTTGAGGAGCCCGGGCCCCGCCTCCAGCAGGTAGTTTTTGAGGTCGTCAATCAATGTTTTAGGGTTTAGTTTCTTGCCGCTGGCGTGGGCGGGGCAGACCTCCTGGCACTGGCTGTATTTTACGCAGGCATAAAGGTCCAGGAGCTGCTTCCGGGTGAAATCGGTTATCTTGGAAACGCCGAAGGACTCCGCCTTCTCCATGTCAATGGGGTCCAGTGCGCCCTTTGGCGATAGCGGCTGTAGGAAGACGTTGGCGATGGATGCCACCACGTGCAGGTAGCGGGAGTAGGCGATGAATACCAGCACAAAGAGAACAACGAGCCAGTGCGCCCAGAAGAAGGTAATATTTGCCGTATGCACCGCGCTTGTGCTGCTGTTGGCGAAGAGATTGCTCAGGGCCGAGCTTATCGGGGGTAGTGCGGTACCCAGTCCCACCGGCGGGTTGCCCAGGGCGATGCCCGTCGCTTCCTTGAACAGGTGGGTCAGGGGGTGGATGAGGACGGAAATCAGGATGACCATGGCTTCAGTGGTCTGTTCTCCCTGTAGCCTGGACGGGCGGATAATGTACCGGCGGATAATCCCCCAGAGGGCACCGAGCATGACCATCGGCGCCGCGATATCCATGACCCAGGTGTAGTAGAAGAAGAACTTGGTATGTTCCAGGGTCTCTTCTAAGCCAAGTCCACCGCCGATGATAATGAATAGAAAGTAGAAGGGAACAAACAGGAAGAATCCCCATGCCATAAGGGCATGGCCCAGGCTAGCTCTGTCCTTGGATGTCAGGTTCTTGAACTGGCACCCCTGCCCCAGTACCGTTACGATGGTGGTCCATAGCCTCCTCAGCAGATTCCCGAACCCGTTACCCTTTTTACCCAGGGCAAGGTAGCACCATAGCTTGTACATTCGGCGCAGGAAGAGTCCGATGGCTACAGCGAAGATGACCCAGAAGACGATGTACCCTGAGATTCCCCAGTACGTGGTACTAACCGGCGTTTCCAGCACTTCAGTATCCCCTTTCCTTATCCTTTTTGTTGCGTGGGGCAGTGCCCCGGTGAATACAGCTTTGCTATCTTTACACCACTCAAGCTATGTGTAAGGGGGGTGAGCATCCCTGCCGTATATTGCATATGTAATCCGGGACTTATCACAGACCGTAGGCTTCCTTGACGAGTATGATGGGGTGGTCCACCTTGCGTCCGGTGCCGGATTCAATCTGCAGCTTGCAGCCGCCGCAATCAGTAACTATACGGTCGGTCGGCTCCTCTCTTATCTCGCTATATAGTTTCTCGGCTATCTCTTTGGACAGCCTGTAGTTGGCTTTTTCATAGCCGTAGGCGCCGCCCATGCCGCAGCACTCGGTGCTTATCTTCTTTATGGTAATGCCCGGGATAAGCTCCAGCAGCTTGACCGTTGGGCTGTCAATCTGCTGCGCCCTCAGGTGGCAGGGGGTATGGTAGAAAACAGTCTGGGACAGCGTCCGGAAATCGGTGTTTAGCAGCCCGATTTCGTGCAGCTTCAGCAGGTATTCCGTGATGTGGTACAGGTTCTGCGCCACCTGCTTTGCCTTTTCACTACCGAGAAGCTGGGGGTAGTCGTGCTTGAGAAACAGGGCGCAGCTGGAGCAGGTGCTTATCAGGGCATAGCCCTTGTCCACCAGGGCGCTCAGCGCCCTGGTGTTGCGTTCCATATTCTGGTATGCCCCTTTGATGTTTCCCTTGGACACCATCGGCAGGGCACAGCAGACCTGATCGGGTACAATCACCTCTATCCCGTTCTTGCGCAGGACCCCTATCGTAGCTTCACCAACCTGAGGATAGTAGTAGTTGGCAAAGCAGCCGCTGTAGTAGCCCACCTTTTTATTGGCTATCAGCTCGTTTGCCATGTTTTTTGAACCACCTTCTGAATGTCCGGAAGTGGAACCTGGGCAGTATGGTTTTTCTGTCTATACCGGCGATGAACTCCATCGGGACTCTCACCAGCTTCATGCTCATCATCCAGTTGGCAATCGGCGCAAGGGCAGTGCCCAGCCTGGCAAGTATCTCCGGCCTGCCGAGTATCTGGTGTGAAAACGATGTTTTTTGCCTGGCGAGGTGGTCAATCTTTGCCTGCCACATCAGGTAGGGCAGGTTAATCTCCAGCGGGCACTCCAGGCGGCAGGCTTCGCAGTGTAGGCAGACGTTAATAGAGCCTTCGGGGTCATTCATGTACTGGTTGAGGTAAGTCCTCGGTGTCCAGAAATACTTGCCGCCGGCAAAGGAGTGGCGGATGGGGCAGTGCTTATTGCACGCCCGGCAGCCGATGCACAGGGACAGGTCCCTGAATTTACCCTCAGTCAGATTGCTTCGCCCGTTGTCAAGGATAATCAGGTGGAGCTCCCGCTCCTTGTCGCCCGGGGGCAGCGGCAAATCATCTATGGCTAGCGTCTCCCCAGGTTTTGGCTCGATTCCGAGGACTATGCTCTCCACGCCGAATATGCCCATACACTGCGTCTGGAAGGCAGCCTGCTGCCTTGTCTTGACAATCTTGTCTAAACTGGCAACCAGGACTACCTTATTGGCTTGTTTCAGGTCTTTCTCAATGTTGGCGAAGTGCTCCAGAAAGAACACGGTACCGTCTTCGGCGGCTACGGAATTCGCCCCCAGTAGTGCCAGGTACTTCTTGCTTTCAGCCGTGGGGAGACCATTCATCTTTACGGCTGTCTCAAAGGTTCCCACGAGGTCCACATCAAGTGCACGGGGCAGGTCCCAGTAATCAAGGACCTCTCTTCTCTTGACGTCATACTCATTAAGATAGGAGTTGATAACGGTGAACCCGTTGTCTATCAGCCCGGGTTTTAGCTCCTGGATGACCACGCTGGAGTTGTTGATTGATATAGTATCAATCCCGTCCGAGATTTCGGTAATATACCTCACCGCCTCGGCGCTATCCAGGGCTGACTTGACCTTCAACTGCGGATACTTTTGCCTGAGGGTGGTCTTGAGTTCCTTGACCAGCGCTGCTATGTTCTCGCGGGCGTATTTGCGGATTTCCCTGAGCTGTTTTTTAATGTCGTCAACGATAGGCGTCTCGGGAGTAACCGGCGCTTCTTGCCTGGTCTCGACAAACTTCTGGGCAACAGCCGCCCTCTTTCTTTTCTGGTCTGGCTCCATTATCCAGATTGGCAGGTCTTTTACCATCTCATTACCCTGGCGCTAGCAGGGCGCTGCCCCGGTGATAAGAATCCGGTGGACAGGCTAGCAGCGCCGTTGTACCGCCTGTGCTCACAGGTTCTGACACAATGCGGTTTGCCATCGCAGAATACCTAAATTACCCCGTTTATCCCTGGCGCTTCTGAACAGCACCCAGCGTATCTCCTGTTGCGGGCGTGGCTGGTGGCGGGAGACCAAAGCGACAGTGAGAGCGTCTGTGCAGTAAGCTGACCAGTTCAAGGAAGCATTTGAATACAGCTGTATTTCTATTTAATGATACAATACCGGCATGTCAGCGTCAAGCGCCGGGTATATAGTGTTCCGGTTATGGTATAATTATATGTGGCGATAAAGACGGTAGCTACCAACCGGAAGGCTTATCATAACTATTATGTCGGGGAGAGTGTTGAGGCGGGTATCGCCCTTACCGGCAGCGAGATAAAGTCAGTCCGGGCGGGCAGGGTGAGCCTGAGCGATGCCTATGTTAGAGCCGAGGCGGGCGAGTTATGGCTGGTAAACGCTCATATTGCCCGCTATGAGGCTGCGAGCTATCTCAGCCATGAGCCGCAGCGCTCCCGAAAGCTGTTGCTGCACCGGCAGCAGATTGGTAGCCTGACTGGCAAGGCGCTGGAGCGGGGTTTTACACTGGTCCCGCTAAGGCTATATATAAAAAACAGTATTGCCAAGGTTGAGATAGCCCTGGGTAGGGGCAAAAAGCTATATGATAAGAGGGAATCTATCGCTCGCCGTGAGGCGGAGAGAGAGATGGGGCGGGCGCTGAAAAGGCGGGCGTAGGGAATATATGGGGACGCGTGGTTTCGACAGGGGAGGTGGGCTACAGGATTGCAGGCTGAGGTGCCGCTATCCTCATAAAACAGGTGGCAGAAAACAACTGGCGAACGTGAATTCGCTCTCGCAGCCTAACTAATTAGGCTGCACATCCAACCTGCCCCTTCCTCAATGGGTCGGGATTGGGTGCCGAAAAATTGAGGTGCTGCCGCCTCCACGCCGATAATGGCGGCGTAAGAGACATCGGCTGGCGTGGCTGGACCCGGTCAGCAGGGGCTGGTCAGGCGAGGTTAAAGAGCTGGCTAAGCCTGTAGGATATTCTGGGTAGCTTCCTCTGGACGGGGAGTTCGACTCTCCCCCGTCTCCACCATCAAAAGGGTGCCTTTTGGAGCACCCCCAACTTTGCAGCATCCAGGAGAGAATTCAAGCGCACTAAGATTGGATAGTTTTATATTGCCCGAATACGTTTGGCGGGTTCTGCTCATTCTTGGTTGTTAGGACGTGTCATTGCGAGGAGCGTAGCGACGAAGCAATCTGATACAAAGAGATTGCTTCGCTCCGCTCGCAATGACAACCAAGATTGCGTAAAAGGGTTTGGCGTGATGGTTTCTATAAGCCTTATCAGTCCCGGCTTGATTCGTTAAAAAAGAAGTATGCTTGAAATCTAGAAACGTTAGAAGTGCTGGATGCGTGTCGCCGTGAGATTGACGTGTATAAAAAGTATTTTCGCTATTATAGTTACTTTTTTTACATTATGCAGTTAAACTAGAGTGGTAAAATGAAAATAATAGGAATTTCAGGTTCACCGCGTAAAGGGAATACAGAATGGATGCTGAGAACGCTCATGGAAGAGGCCGCCAATAATGGAGCTGAGATTGAACTACTGCTGCTTAGGAAAATGGATGTTCGTATGTGCCGTGGCTGCCTGACCTGTGAAGAAGGGGGTAGGGAACGAAAAGGAGTCTGTAAAATCAAGGACGATATGACAGAGGTATACCCAAAGTTGCTGGCGGCAGATGCTATTGTACTGGCTACTCCTGGTTACTTTGAGATGCTTTCCGGGCTGCTCAAGAATTTCCTTGACCGGACTTGTCCTGTCTGGCCGGGGTTGGAAGGGAAGAAGGTCGCCGGGCTTGCTGTAGCTGAGGAGGGTGTTGGCCAGGCAATTCGGAATTTCAAGACCTATGCCTCGCTCTGTAAGATGCGGTGGGTCGGCAGTGTTACGGCTCTGGCTAAAACACCCGGTGAGGTAGCCCGGAATAAAGACCTGGGAAGGCGATTAAAACGATTGGCAAAAAAGTTAGTACAATCTCATTTTGAGTAATGTGGAGATGGAAGAAATACTTATTGCTCCTTGTGGAATGAACTGCGGAGTGTGTGCCAGCTACCTGGCGATGAGAAATGACCTGAGAAAGAAGGGATTTGGGAAGAAATACTGCGCCGGATGCCTGCCGCGCGGCAAGAATTGTACCTTCATGAGTAAGCAGTGCGACCTGCTGGGGAAAGGACTTGTGCGGTTTTGCTATGATTGCGGGGATTTCCCCTGCCGCCGGCTGAAGTCCCTGGATAAGCGCTACCGCACATTTTATCATATGAGCATGATAGAAAATCTGGAATACATAAGAAAGCACGGCATCGGGAAGTTCTTGGAAAAGGAAGCGGCAAAATGGCAATGCCCTGAATGTGGGGAGGTGATATGCTGTCATAACGGACTGTGCTTTAATTGCGGTCTTGATAAGCTACGACAAAATAAAAAATACCGGTGGGAAGAGAAATGAAAAAAGTTTTTCTGAACCTCGCCGCTTTTGTATTTTGTATCATTCTGCTGTCCGGCGGTTGCACTGCTGCAAAGGGTGAAGGGTTTGCGATTTACCTGACAAGTGATGATATCCCCCCTGAGCGGATGGAGGCTTTAAGCCATGTAGAAATCGCAGACCAGCCTATCATATCAATACAAGATGTCATTACCTATAATGCTCAGACCCATGAATTGAAACTTACTGACGAGGCTTTTGAACGTGTCTCTCAGCTGTATGTACCAGTCAACGGCCGGTCGTTTTTGGTTTGTGTTGATAAGGCGCCTATATATTGGGGGGCTTTCTGGACGCCGATATCTTCCCTTTCATTTGATGGCGTTACCATCTGGAAGCCGCTCGGCTCTGAGGGACTCAAAGTGATAACGCTAGAGCTGGGCTATCCTTCCTCATCGTTTTATGGTGGTGAAGACCCGAGAAGTGATGCCGAAGTAATCAGGTCGCTGGGGCAGGCTGGCAAATTAATCAATAAGCTATCAATAACCTCAGTGGATGAGCTGCCGCATTCTGCGAAGGGGTACGAGCTCTATTCGTGGTTAGAAGATGGACAGTGGCACTTTACTTTGATTACAGGCACCAATCGTACCAAGACGACGGAAGAAATAACTTCCGACGAGGATTACGTCTCCGAAACCGGGTGGGTGAAAGTCCACGTGGCGGGTGCAGATGCAATCAAAGATGTTCTCAGCCGCCTACCTCAGAGTGAGCCAGTCTTCTGGTGTGATGGGCTGCATATAGGGCTGGGAACAGAGACGAATATTGATTTCCAATTACCACCAGAGGAGATTACAGATGCAATCAAAAAATATGCTGAACAGTGTGGCTTAGATTTTCCGGTTACCGTGCGGTAGTGAATGCCCATGGTCAAACTGAAAAAAATAGCGTTATCAAAAATATTCAATCCCAAGGAAGAACGAGATTACAGGTTTGTTAGTTTAAGAAGCGACATCAGCCATGGGGCATCGCTGCCGCAACCAGTAATACGCAGTCTTCACCCCCGTTGTTTACAAGGCTGTGGGATACTCCATATGGAATCCAGATGGCGTCGCCGGTTGTGACCTGTTGCTCATCGTCCCCGACCTGCATTAAGCCCTCACCGGCAAGAATGTAGTAGATTTCCTCATAAGGGTCTATATGAGGCTCCAATTCTCTTCCTGGCTTCAGGATGGCGTAAGCTAAAAATAATATCCCATTCAGTTCGGTGCTGTCGAAGAGCATTGTTGCTGCCCCTCCGCCATGGGCTGTGTACCAGCGCCGATTAACCTCTTCCGTGTCCAGGTTCCTGATGATCATTGGCTCCGCTCCTTGGTAATCGGTATAATTTCAAATCCTATACCCTTTTGCGATTTCGGTCAATCTTTTTTGGCAAGAGTCAGTTCTGCTTGTTGAGCTTGCGTAATTCATGGAGCTAGCCTTACCTCGGCGGTGCCGTGCTCAAAACCGGAGGCGCTCAACAGTGTCTGTGGATGCAGCCGACCCGACCAGCTTAACCCGCAACAAGCTGGTACTTTGCCCCGGTCTCTCTCCTGGCAGAGCCCGCCGTTCTTCCATTAGGCTAGTTAGCCTGTAGGGGGAGGATAGGTTCATACTACCCTCCCCCTCAGTTAGTTAATTCTGCAAATTTCAGGAGCGGCAGCCTTGGCTAAGGCCTAGCGCCACGGGTCTATAGGACTTGCGCTTGGCCTTCCATTCTCACTGGTGGCAGCAGGCCACACTAAGCATACCTCATCAGCGCCGCCAAGGCACACGAGGATGCAGTTGTCCTGCGGACCATTCTTGCCGTGTTCATGGAGTAGATAATCCGCAGGCAGCTCGTCATACGGTGTCCCTGAAAAAGGTTCTTTGGCAGTGCCGCCCGATGTTCTGAAGTCGTACCATCCGTACTTGCGCACCTCGCCAACAGTTATGAAGTATGTATCCCACATCCACTGGTAGACATCCGCTTTTTTCTTGAACCCGTAGTCGTACAGGCTGATAGCCATGTTGGGGTGCATGATGAGCAGCTTGCCACTTTTAACTGCACCAGCACAAGAGGCTGTATGTAGAGGCAGGACGTATTCGAGGAAATTGTGGGGACCAGGGATGCCTTCCACACCAAGACGGCGTGCCATGCCACCATAGCCCTCGCCAATGAGACCGCGGAATGACGACGGAGCATACTCGTTCATCGTCGATGCCCGAACTCCTACCTTCCCGAGCACGCTATCGGTCTTCTTGTACCCGGAATCCTCGTTGTACCCTTCCCAACCGGGGGGCAGACCATCTTCATCCTCGGCAAAGGCGACAGTCTGAATCGGGTTGCCGGAATCGGAGCGGACAACGCCGGTCACACACTCGCCAAAGTTGATTGTCATCAGCTCTGCAGCTCGGGCAATAGACCTGTTAGCCGGGTTGCCGACATCCATAGCCTGGTGCTTGGCATTCATGCCTATCTCCTTGGCGATAGGGCCGCTGACGACAAAACCCTGCCCGCTGGGGCCGCTTGTACCGGGGCAGTTGGTAGAAGCGCCGCCAGTGGCGGCAACTGCAAGCATAACCGGCATGTATTCTGGTTTGCCGCCAGCCATCACAGCAACAACAGCAACCTTCTCTACCGTTGCGTAGTAAGCGCCAGCATAGGTGACTGGAGCAGTGCTCTTGGTATACTGTCCAGTCTGCGAGGAATAGGTATAGCGACATATCTGCTCCTCCGGGGAGTGGCTGGTGCCGGTGAGCATCTCAGTGACCTTCTCCTCGGTCGGGATGATTATTGGTAACCCGTCAGTATATTTGGCGATGGGGCAGTTGCCGCAGGTGGCTACGGGTTGTGTCTGCTGGAAGAACTCCTGGGCATCGTCAAGGGTACCCTCAAAGGAAATCCTTGCCGGCGGTGGCGGCTGGTAGATGCCGCTTTCCTGCTCTTTATCAGTCAGGGGGTCAGAAAGGGCGGGCTTTATCTGGTCAATGAACTGGGCTACCCGTTCCTCGCCTTCCCCAACACGGGGGACATGTATGCTTCGGACATTGGGAACGCCGCGAATCAGGACAGTATTACGGAAGAAGGTCTCCTGGTCGGCGAAGATAAGCCCGACTGCTGGGATTCCCTTTTTCTCACAATCCGCTACGTACCGTGCCACGGTAGCCGTAGCGCCCCCTCACCAGCCGATTCCGCGTACCACGCCATCGGCCTCAGCTTGTACAGTGGCATCTGTCGCACTGGGCCCGAAGCTGCTGGCCGGCTGATAGTACACGAAGGTAGCGTTGGGGAATTCAACCGGGAGCGCAGCGGCAAGGGCAGGCATGATGACGGGGTCAGCCTCGCCCTGAATAACATAGATTGTCTTTCCATCTAGATTATCAATTCTCGGGGACAGGGCAGAGGTCTCTACCGGGACAAAAATGCCCGCCGGGTTAAGTGCCTGGTACTCCTTGTCCTCTGACGAGCCCCCACCTCCCCCTCCGTTACAGCCGGATAGCACCAAGGCCAGAATCAGAGCAATACTGGCGACCAAGGCTATTATTTTTCCCCTTTTCACCTCATTTCTCCTTATAGTTTTTCTGTTTGACTTGCCTGTTTTGCCTGCTATACGATAAATCACCTCCTTTCGCTGCCTGTTTAGAGCCTTGTATATAAA
>CAYUBP010000001.1:19399-22757 GCA_964443115.1 uncultured Dehalococcoidales bacterium
AGGTGTCGGTGTCGCAACTGGCGTCGCTGTCGCCGTCGCCGTCGCTGTTGGTGTCGCCGTCGCTGTTGCCGACGGTGTTGGTGTCGCTGCGGTACAACCGGTTAACACCATAACCACCGCTAGAACAATACTGGCAACAAGCAATGTCAAGTTCTTTCTTTTCACCTTTCTTCTCCTGTTTGGATTTTGTATAGTATACTGTTTACCTAATTTCAGCCTCTTATCCAGTCACATACAGCCTCCTTCTCCCAAGCATTTATGACCCTATATAAATACAGGGCTCAGAAACACCTGCACGCAGGTTTCTGAGCCCTGTATTTGATTAGCTGATTTGATTCATTGCACCAGAATGAGAGTAGCACAATTATACCCTCCACTAGGCGTGGTTATTATCAATATATGGCAATTACGCATACATATATTCTCAGTTTATTACCTGTCCACTTGTTTGTCAAGCAATTATCTTATCGGGGGCTGCGTGCTCGCCGCGGCCATGCCGTGAGCGGCTGCGGGGCTGACATTCTTACGTGTCATCTGTTATATGAGATATGGAGGGTGTGGGAGGTCGTGCATTAGATTTGCCGGAGAGCAGGTGCCCGAAATGCGGGTTGCGCTGCTATGGTTGGGCATTGCGTTATCCGCGATACCAGACATGTCCCAGATGTGGTGGAGGACTTGAGATAAGAAACACGAATGGTACAGTCTTTAAAGGGTACTCACCAATTGATGCTGAGAGGCTCCTGCTTAAGCCTCCAGATACTGGTACCAATTCCGACGTGACTAAAGATGGCAGCGGCGGAGCGAACAAGCCCTGACATAACTAACGGGTCGCCTTTTCTTCGATTTGAATCAACGCGTGTACAATGTCACTTTTTCTGAACCGTCTGTCAGCCCTCGGCCCGATGCGGTATGCTCTCACGATTCCGCTGTTGGTCCATCGTCTCAGGGTATTAATGTGCACATGGAGTATTTGGGATGCCTCTGCTGTGGTGAGCATTGGCTCCAGTTTCAGGGCAGTCGGTCTGTCTTCGTTAAGCGTTCTTGGACTCATATTTACCTCTGACAATGGTTCACTTAATCTATCGGAACTTACATCTACTTATATAACGGAACCACCAGGCATTTGTCAGGAGTGGATGAAGGCGTCTTAGTCAGGTGCGGCAAACACCAAGTTTAGTTCAGCTTCGGGTTAGTGGACTTGATTATATTATGCGGATATACTAATAAAATGGAGGAGCAATGTCTGACATAATAGCTAAGGTAGTATCACAGAAAGGGACCTGTGCCGCCGGGCACAGGGTAGGGGATGAGTTCATCATCGGGCAACAGACTACAGCAGGCCTCTGTTCGTGGGCTTTCTACTCTCTATTCCCCTTTGCCGAGGTGCTTCAGTACGGGGGCTCATTCCCGTGGGAGAGCGAGCCAGACAGGACAACTGTTGCCTGCCCTGACCCGGAGAATCCGGTGGTCTTTGAACTAAGGCGCCCTTAGGCAGATAAGAGAATGCCGTCAAGGATGCTGTCTAAATCGCGTTACCTGAACGGACTGCAATGTCCCAGGCTGCTCTGGATAGTCTCCAACGAACCCGATAGACTGCCCAAACCGGATGCTGTTACCCGGTATGCCTTTGACCAGGGACATGAGATCGGCAAGCTGTCACACAGCCTGTATCCTGATGGCGTCTTCCTCGGTGTTGATGACTTCGCCGGAAATCTGCGGGCGACAAAATCTGCGCTCCGCCTGCGCAGGCCGTTATTTGAGGCTGGCATATATAGCGGGCAGCTCTACTGCCGCACGGACATCCTTGTTCCGGCGGGTGAGGATGACTGGGACATCATAGAGGTCAAGAGCTCAACCGAGGTCAGGGATGAGCACCTGCACGACGTCGCCTTCCAGCGCCATGTCTGCAGTCTGGCAGGGCTACCCATACGGCGCTGTCATGTCATGCACCTTAACAGGGAATATATCAGGTACGGTGATATTGAACTGGGCCAGCTCCTGGTCAGCGAGGATGTGACCGCTGAGCTTGATATTTTATCAATTGGCATAGAGGACAGTATTGAAAGTATGCTGCAATGTATAATGTCCACCGAATGCCCCTGCGTCACCATCGGGAGGCACTGCGGAGACCCCTACCCCTGCGCATTGCAGCCCGAGTGCTGGGCTCACCTCCCCGACCAGAATGTCATGACCCTCAACCGTGGCAAGAAACTTGGCGAGGAGCTGCTCGGGTGCGGCATCCTGGACATAAGGCAAATTCCGGACGGCGTCCCCTTGAACGCAAAGCAGAGCATTCAGAAAGAATGCGCCGCCACCGGTAAACCTCAAATCAATGCAGTAGAACTGCGTGGCTTCCTCAAGGAGCTGATATACCCGCTCTACTTCATGGATTTTGAGACCTTCAAGACAGCCATTCCCCTCTACGACGGTACCCGTCCATACCAGAATATTCCATTCCAGTTCTCGCTGCACGTTGTAGAACACCCTGGTGGTGAGCCACGACACTATTCATTCCTTGCCCGGGGTAAGGACGACCCGCGGCCCGGCTTCATGGCGGCACTTACAGAGACCCTTGGTGCGGAGGGTACCGTCCTGGTCTATAACCAGGCGTTTGAGAAGTCTGTACTCGCCGAACTAGCACAATTCTTGCCCCGGTATCAGCCCTGGGTGGATGATGTATTAGCTCGCATCGTTGACCTTATGGCACCTTTCAGGGGGTTCCTGTATTACCATCCTGACCAGTGCGGCAGCGCTTCGCTCAAGCGGGTAATGCCAGCCCTGACCGGCATGAGCTATGACTACCTCTGCATTGCTGATGGTCAGATGGCGAGCCTGGCTTACGTGAGGGCTACTTTCGGCGAGATGCCAGAAGAAGAACGGCAGCAGGTCCGCAACGACCTTGAAATCTACTGCGGGCAGGACACCGGTGGTATGGTGGAGATTGTTAAAAGACTCGGAGAGCTGGCTGCGTGAGCGCTGTAAGTGGTGTACACAAGCTCCTCCCTGCCCCCGCTGTAATATGGTGAAGGATTTTCTTTCGCAGCGAGCAATAGGCTTTGGGGAACGTGGTGTTTCTCGTGATCTGCCTGACATCAATTGAGGGATTGAGCACTACTGGATCCCGTATCCGCCGCTAATGGGGTCCTTAAAGAGCGGCAGTTGAGGCGCATAGTAGGTGAGCGTGCAAAAGGCGACGGTCAGGAGTACCAGAAGAGCAACCCCCGACCTGTTTGCCCGCCGTGGCAGAGGGTTCGCTGTGAGAATCTTGTAGCTGGCTAGCTGCCCGATAACGACAGCAATGACGAAGATTGTAATGTCGGCTGCCAGCATATCCTCAACAAAAGCCGTATATGCGTAG
>CAYUBP010000001.1:22767-26794 GCA_964443115.1 uncultured Dehalococcoidales bacterium
GGAAAATACCAAAGGCTTTGGCGGACAGCAGGTTGTTACTGAGCTTCTTCAAGTAGCGATATTCTATGAGGAAGTATATGAGTGCTGGCCAGAACCCCAGTTTCAGGTGTTCCCATACACTCTCGTTTACGGCAGCGACCAGGGCAAGCGGGCGCCAGCCGCCCGACCACTCAAAAACGAAATGAAGCAACCCTCCAGTAATGACTATGAATAGGATGCCTACAAGTTCCCATTTCAGGATGGTTTTTTTCATGATGCGCGTCGCCTTACGGGTTCCGCCTCCGGTATCTCATGCCTGTTTCCTGCGGCTATCCGGTCAGGATATTTCCTGTTCTGGTACCGTTTCCTCGTGAGGATTATGCATTCATTATAACGGATTTTCGGGGATATCTAAATCTATATTCTCGTCGGTCTTTCTCGGTGGCAACAAGATAATGACCACGGAGCTAGAATAGCTGGAGGGTACCGAGCGCCCGGGCTTACGGCTAAGCCTTCTTCCTCCGGCGGAGGCGCCAGTAGATAACAGCCAGTGCGGTTCCCCAGATGGGCACGAAGATAATCAGCCAGATGGCTATGTTGCCCAGTACCTTTCCAGCGGTAACCAGCCCGCTGACCGCTGACTTAAGCACCTCCAGGATGTTCCAGCCGCTGCCCACAATGGGCTTGGCGGAGGTTGTATAGACGGTTATCATTGACATTGCCGAAGTCCGTTCCAGATACTGCATCCGCCCCTTAATCTGCTCAATCTCATATCGTACCTCGGACAGGCTCTTATAGATATTCAGGATGTCGTCAACGTCCTCAGCCTGTTCAAGGAGGGCGAGGTACTGTTTCTCGGTTGCCTCGGCATTACCCAGCCGGGACTGCAGGTCAATATACTCCTCTGTCACGTCCTGGCTGGAGGTGCTCTCCGATTCGACTTCTACCGCCAGCTCCCGGAGCTCAGCCAGGGCCGGCTCAAACATGTCATTGGCTACCCGAATTGTGGTGATGCCTCTCCGGTCCTGCGCTTCCCCGTATATGCTGGAGGACACCACGTAGCCATCATACTTTTCCGCAATCTGGGCTATCTTATCCCTGGCAATCATTACGTCCTCTACTACCAGTGAAATATTGCCGTTGCGGACTATCATCTGTTCTTCGCCGGATGGTAAAGCCCCGGAACCATCGTAGGTCTCGCTCTTTTCCCTGTCTGCTGGTGCCGGCGTCGGTACCGGTGTAATCTGTCCTCCCGATTGCTCTTCACTGCCCCCGCAGGCGACCGGCACGAGCAGCAGTATAACCAGACCGACAACTATCAGCAGCTTCTTCATCGGATTACCCCCCTGACTGTTATCCAGCCTCAATATACCATATATAACGATTTGCAGGCGAAAAGGTTAGCGGCTTGTCATTGCTCTAACCAGACCCGAAGCTGGTCGCCACTAGTGCCGATTCTATGCTTTGTACGTCTATTTATACGGTGAAACTAAGAGAGTATCACAATGTTCATGGATTAACCTGGATTGATATTGATATGACAGGTCCTAACAAGGCGATGTACGGGAGCGGCTATCTGTTGCGCAAGGCGCGTGGCTGAAGCGGGCGTTGGGGGAGGGTGGTTTACTTCACTCTCCCCCTCAAGAACGGCAGGCTTTGCCGCGGGAGACCGGGGCAACTCTCCAGCTTGTGGCGGGCTAAGCTGGTCGGGTCGGCTTCTCTCTCCTGTGCCCTGCGCTTAATCAGCGGGTGGTGTCCCTCCTGTCTGTGCTGGCAATTATAGAGTTACGTCGTTGTATTGCCGTTACCCAGCCTGAAAAAATATCCGCTCTGCCAGGTAGCCACCGGCACCGGCTCCACGGCAGTGACGGCTGAACTGGCAAGGTCAATCCTGACCACCCATATATTATCTCCCAGCTTCAATATCAGTGCCCCTTGCTCTTCCATGTTCTTGCCGCCCGCTACTGCGCTGACTATTTCGGCGCCATCATCCAGAAGCTCTGCGGTGTCGGTGTCAGTCCACGCCATGTTGACAAGCTCTTCCCTTGAATATGGAGGGTTAATGTAGAACCAGTATTGCGTCGGCTGGGGTTCGGCTAGCTGTGGCTGGGAGATTTGTATGACCTTGCTCTCAATAAGGTCAACAATGGCTATCCACGTCTGCCCGTCTGCTCTGAATACCACCTCGGCGAGTACGTCCTCACTCCACAGGCGGGGCTCTCCTTCAGCTAGCTCAAGTCTGAATTGAGTCGGCAGCAGGGATACGCTTCTTAAGGCGAACCCTTCGGTCAGGATTTCCCGGAGTTGTTTGTCGGCTAAGGCTATGGCGGCAATACCTGTCTTGTCCTCTTCGGTCAGCGGCGGAACGCTCAGCCGGTATACCTTCGCTACTGTCCCGCTTGGCAGGTCAACATAGGCGAGGACGGATTCGCCGGAGGGGCCCTCGGTCATCACGTAGCCTTCCTGGGCGGCTACCACGGCGGTCTGTGCCTTTGGCTTGCCCTGGAGCAGGGCGGTTACCCCGGGGTCGCCAGTGGCAATTTGAGCTGCCAGTACCTCTGGTGACGGCCCAAGGAGACCGGTTGTGACGAGTGCCGTGCTGATAACTACGGCTACCGCCAGGACGGTGGATAGAATGAGCCTCCATCTCGGCTGCCAGACAACGAGCGATTTAATCCTGGGCATGACTCCGCTGAAGCGGGAAGACCTTGTCCTGTTCAGGCTGGGGGTAAGCCGCTGTTCTATTTCTATCCATACCCATAGAGGGATAGTCTTTCCTGAAATGGTCTGAAAGCCTTCCCGGAGCAGATTTTGAGTGGCTGCCAGTGCCTCAAGCTCTTTACGGCACCGGGCACAACCAGCCAGGTGTGACTCAACGGCTTGCCGCTGTGTCCTGCTAAGCTCGTTATTAATGTAGAAGAAGAGCTTTGTGTTCACATCTTTACAGAAAAGCTCTTGAAGGTCCATGATTAAGCCTCTTCCTCCGCCAGTTTCCTGCGCATAATCTTTATAGCGGTGCAAAGCCTGGATTTCACCGTTCCCAGGGGGATATTCAGCGTCCTGGCGATTTCCTCGTAGCTCATTTCGTGAAGATACCTCAGAACCACTATTGAGCGGTGCTTGCCATCCAGGCAATTAAGGGCTTGCCACATAATATCGTTCGTCTCCTGGCTAATTTGTGCAAACTCGCCGCCGGGTTCAAGTCCTTTCTCCTTCATCTCCTCCAGGCGTACGCAAGCGCGCTTTTTCCGGTAGGCGTCCAGGCACAGGTTAATCGTTATCCGGTATAGCCAGCGCCGGAACGCATCCTCATCGCCCTTGAACTTGTCCCTTGCTTCATATGCCTTGACGAATGCCGCCTGTACAACGTCCTCAGCCTCGGCTCCAGCGCAGACCATAGACAGGGCAGTTCTGAGCACCATCTCCCTGTAGCGGTGGAAAAGTGCCTCAAAGGCGGCGACTTCCCCTTTCTGCCACTGGCTGACCAGGTTCACCTGCGTTCCCGGTTCGTCCGTGTCTCTACTATATATAAACGTAGTTTCACCCCAAAAAGTTCATTTTTGCAGTGAAAATATACAAAAGTACTTATCTAATATACATTATACACCATTATACACCATTCATTTGCTGGCTGCCTTTTACGCAATCTTGGTTGTCATTGCGAGCGGAGCGAAGCAATCTCTTTGTATCAGATTGCTTCGTCGCTATGCTCCTCGCAATGACACGTCCTAACAACCAAGAATGAGCAGAACCGCTGGCTGGCGCATGCAACGCGCAAAATCCTCTTGACAAGTGAACGGGGCTGCTGTAGATTTCTTACAGGAACTCGCTGGTCTCTTATTTCTTGATACCGGGAAGGACGGGCTGAAGACCTTGCGGAGCATTATGCTGTTAATGGGGGTGCTGAGGTGAGCTACAGGAGACTTATCGGTGTCCTTACAATTGTCGCCGCGCTGCTTCTAACCGGTTCTGTCTCATGCAGCGCTCAAACCGGGGGTGGGAACTCCGGCGTGGAGTACATGGCTATCAGCCTCTCCGCCGGCGGGGA
>CAYUBP010000002.1:0-24275 GCA_964443115.1 uncultured Dehalococcoidales bacterium
ACGATTCCCCAGCGCATAAAAATTATAGCATCTGGTCGGCTATTCGGCAACACGCAAAAAACAGGCTAACCATGCGATGTTTAAGAGGGGCGTAAGCCCCTCTATATAGTTCTTCCCCCTCTCCTTTCCAAAGCTTTGCCCTAAAAGTGCCTTTTTTGTCATCCTGAGCATGGCGAAAGGACTCACCCCCAGATTCTTCGTCGCTTCGCTCCCCAGAATGGCTTTTGAGGCGACCTCTCCTTTCCAATAAGAGGGGAGATTATGGGGTAAAGTCAGGGAAGCTCTTGACACTGCGTCGCCTAACAGTCTATGGTATTCAGTAAAGGAGAGAGCTTTGGCTGATTTAGCTGGCTTGCAGCAGGTTTTAGGGGTCTCGTTTAAAGACCCATCGCTTCTGGAGCAGGCCCTGGTTCACAGCTCTTATATCAACGAGAACCCGGCTCTTGCCACTACCTCCAACGAGCGGCTGGAGTTCCTTGGCGACGCTATCCTGGGTCTAATCATTGCCGAAAAGTTGTACCGGGATTTCCCCGGCTTGAACGAGGGAGAAATGACCAGGCTCCGCTCCAGTCTGGTGTGCCGGGACTCTCTTTCTGCTATAGCCAGCACCATCGGTCTGGGAGGCTATCTCTACCTGGGAAAGGGAGAGGAGACAAGCGGCGGTCGTACCAAGCTGACTAACCTTGCGGCTGCCACGGAAGCAGTGATTGCGGCTGTTTACCTTGACCGGGGACTGGCAACAACCAGAAGATTTGTCCTGAGATTATTTGACACAGAACTGAAAAGGATAGCCAGCCGGCGCGCCGTGGCAGACTATAAATCACAGCTACAGGAGCTTGCCCAGGCAAAGTGGAAGGTGCCACCGGTCTATCAACTGCTGGAAGCAGTGGGCCCAGACCACGACAAGAGGTTCACCGTTGAGGTAAGGGTTGGCAGAAGCGTGCTTGGCAGAGGCTCAGGCAAGAGTAAGCGGGCTGCCGAGGCTGAGGCTGCCCGCATGGCGCTGGAGCGGACTGGCTTTACTGGATAGCCCGCCTCTGCTAAACTGTATACAAAACTGAGTGAGGTGTGTTTATGGGAGGTCGAGACTACCGACGGCGGGAGCCGAAGAAAACCAAAAAGGATGCCAGGAAGATACCAGCGGCTACCATTCTACCACCTCCAATGACTGTGGAAGTCATCAAGAAAAAAAGGAAGGAAGCGGAGGAAGAGGAGAAATAGCCTCCTACCAGAAGCCAGCTAGCAGCGGCGAGGACATGGCTTCAGTCCAGGCGATTGTTTACGGCCATGTCCAGGGGGTCTTCTTCCGTGCCTTTGTGTCCCGGAGGGCAACCGGGCTGGGCGTGACTGGCTATGTGCGCAACCTGCCCGGCGGCAGAGCGGTTGAGGTCAACGCGGAGGGGCAGCAGGATAAACTTGAACAGCTAATCAGCTACCTCCGCACGGGACCGCCGGCAGCCCGTGTGGAGCGTGTGGAGACAAGGTGGTCAGAATACACCGGGAGCTACCACGGCTTTGATGTAAGGTATTAGTCTACGCTTCAAGCCCGACCCTGGCTTCTTTTATCAGCTCAAGGTACTCAGTCCTGAGCTGCAGCATCTGTGCCGCTTCGCTATCCACCTCAAAAGGCTCACCAACGAAAACCTTACCGTAGTCTTCAACCCTGCCCTTTGTGGGGTCATCCCCGCTGATTAATCCCTGGCGGGCTTCAATAATCCCCATGTCAAAGGGCAGTGTAAAATACAGGTCGGCTATGACCTTGTCTATCCCCAGACTGTACAGGTCACTCCAGCCGCCGGCTGAATCGCCGTACTTGCTGGCGGGCAGTAGCGACAGCAGGTTCATGATACTGAAGTAGCCTCTGCCGCCTAACACCTTGAGCGGGGAGACGCTTATCAGGTAGTCACTGGAGAGGATAACGTTGGGTACCCAGAAGGTTGGTATCATCAGCGGCTTGGGCAAGGGATTATCTACCTCTACCCAGATGCAGTCCCTCACATCCAGCATCAGCACCCGCGGAAAATCGTAACCCAGAGCCCGGTATATCGGCTGCATCGGGCTGCCGCCAGGGGTGCCTTCAAGCAGCAGAATGTCAGCATCGCTCACCCGGCGGATGCCCTCTATGATTGCCGACAGTATGCCGGGACTGGTGGCTACCGGATACGCCACATCATACGAGGCGCAGGGCTTAATCAGGACACGCCGTGCCCTGGATACCGCTGGCGGCGGCTTGAAGGTAAACTTTGAAGCTTCAAATATCACGTCTCCCTCCAGCAGAGGGCAAGTAGATTGCATTTCCCAGGGATATTAAATCGGTTTACTCCAGTCAAGCATTATTACCTGGACTGTGTCCCCCGGCTCCACCCTTGCCTTATCCTCGGGGATGATAACCAGACCGTTAGCTAAAGCCATTGAGGTCAGGATTGCTGAGCCCTGGGGTCCTGTCAGACGGGCGAAATAGCGCCCGTCACGCTCGGTGACTACCGCCCGGCTGAAGACGCGGCGCTGGTCGCTGTTTACTATGGAGTCCTCTATTATTGCCTCTATTATTGGCCTGGACAGGTCTTTCCTGCCCATCATCTTCAGGATAGCCGGGCGGGCAAATACCTCAAAAGCCACCATGACACTGACCGGGTTACCGGGCATCCCGAGGTGGGGAATGGCTCTGCTGTTACCCTCCCGATCAACGCCCCTGACTGTGCCGGAAGTAAGCGGCTTTCCTGGCTTCATCCGGACCTGCCAGAAGTTGATTTCGCCCTCTTTAGCCAGGATGTCCTTTACTATATCATAATCGCCGACTGATACGCCACCGGTAGTTATCAGCAGGTCAGCCTCAAGCCCCCGGCGGAAGCTGGCTTCCAGCGACCGGGCATTGTCCCTGGCTATCCCCAGCATCCTGGGGATTCCCCCGTAGCGCAACACCAGGGCTGCCAGGCTGTAGCCATTACTATCATATATCTTACCCGGAGGCAACTGCTGGTCAACGCTCGCCACCTCGTCACCGGTGACGAGAATGGCAACCACTGGGCGGCGGATAACCTTTGCTACGCCCTTACCCAGCGACGCCAGCACGCCGACCTCTGAAGGCCTTATTAGCGTTCCCGCGGCAAAAACCAGCGACCCTTTTGCTACATCCTCGCCAGCACGGCGGACTTCCTTACCCACAGCGACTTCCCGCAGGATGCCAATTTCCAACGGCGGCTCCTTGGTAGCCCTGTCCCGCCGGGCATCATCGGTATCCTCAAACCTGACCACCGAGTCCGCCCCACCCGGTATCGGCGCTCCGGTCATAATCCGAATAGCAGTACCCGGCTCCACCCGCCGCGAAGAGAAAGAGCCTGCCATCACCGTGTCAATTACCCGTAGCAACCGGGGAGACTCCCGGCTGGCACCCCGCGTATCTTCAGCACGGACGGCGTAACCATCCATCGCCGCATTGTCCAGCGACGGGATATTGATAGCTGAATATACATCTTCAGCCAGCACCTGACCCAGGCAGGCGAGAATCGGGCACTCCTCCCCTTCCAGGACATGTACCTGCCCCAGAATCCTCTCCAGAGCCTCGTCAACAGTTATCATTGGCAACGTCTCCTTGCTAGTTCCTCTGCCTTCTCCATGTCAGCCTCGGTATTAATGTTGAAGAAGCTCAGGTGCTCAGGGTCAAACCGGCTAATCTCCTCACTATCTACATACCTGACATTAACTAGGTCTAATAGTCTATAAATGCCCAGCTCGTCTTTTTTTAACATCTGCTCTATAGGACTCAGGCAAGCCTTAGAATAAACCGCATGTAGCGGCTCAACCATTGTGCCAAAACGGGGTATCACCAGGTCAAAGCCGGCAGCAAGCTGTACCATATGGCTCAGCAGGCCTCTGTTTAAGAAAGGCATGTCACAGGCAACGACAAGGTTATATGGTGAGCGAGATGCAGCAAGCCCGGTAAAAATACCGCCCAGCGGGCCCCTGGCCGGGTAAATATCAGCTACTGCCCTGTACCCCGTATAGCCGGCAAGCCAGGGACAGCTTCCAGGTTCACCGGTCACGACGATTATATCACTATCAAGAAAGCTTATACCATCAAGAACCCGCCGGAACAGACTCTTTCCACCAACTATTATATTCGCCTTATCGCGCCCTAAGCGAGAGCCTCTACCGCCAGCCAGAACAATGCAACTTAAGTCCAAGACGTGCTTCAGGGTTTCCTTTCCTTGTCCTCTCCCTCCTGGTTATATTTTACCACTAACGGTCAATAGGGAGCGAGAGGGCAAGGTTGACCAGTGTACGCACCGGCACACCGGTAGCCCCCTTGACCAGATAGCCCCGTTCCTTTTCACTGAGGCTGGTGCCGGCGATGTCAAGGTGAACCCACGGGGTATTACCGGCAAACTCAGCCAGGAAAAGAGCGGCGGTGATAGCCCCGCCGAACCTGCCGCCGACGTTCTTGATGTCAGCCACATCGCTCTTGAGCTGCTCCTTAAAATCATCGTGCATCGGCATCTGCCAGATAAGCTCCCCCGCTTCAGCACCGGCGGCAATCACCCTGCCCAGCAGCCCCGGGTCATTGCTGAAAGCACCGGTGTATATGTCTCCCAGGGCAGCCCGTATTGAGCCGGTGAGAGTCGCCACATCAACCAGGGACTTTGCGCCCAGCCTGTTGGCGTAAGCCAGGGCGTCAGCCAGAATCAGCCTTCCCTCGGCATCGGTAGAGATAATCTCAATAGTCTTGCCGTTCATCGCCGTCAATATGTCACCAGGCTTCAGGGCGTTACCGTCAGGCAGGTTCTCTGTAGCCGGTATGAAAGCGGCAACATTAACGCCGGGCTTGAGCCGGGCGATGGCACTCAGCGCCGCCATGACCGCTGCCCCGCCCGCCATGTCCCCCTTCATCTCCTCCATCTTCTCCGCAGGCTTGATGGAGATACCCCCGGAATCAAAGGTTATCCCCTTGCCCACCAGCGCCAGGTCAATGTCGCCGGAACTGCGCCCATTATAATGCAGGGTAATGAACCTGGGCGGCTGGCGGCTCCCCTGCGCTACCCCGAGCAGCCCCCCCATGCCCAGCTCCTGCATCTGCTCACGCTCAAGGACACTCGCCTCAAGCCCGTATGTCCCGGCAATCCTCAACGCCGCCTCAGCCATGTGGCTGGGGGTCATGAAGTTCGCCGGCTCGTTGGTCATGTCCCGGGCAAGGTTAGTCGCCTCCGCCAGCACCCTGCCCCGGCTGACGCCCCCCTCAATACCCGCCAGGTCTGCCTCACCGGCGGCAACTATTATGAGCTCTTTTATCTCGCCGTTCCCGGCTTCTCCGGTCATGTGCTTGCGGAATGAATAGACACCGAGCACAGCACCCTCGGTCAATGCCTGGGCTGCCTTATCCCTGCTGGCTCCTGTATCGGGAACGATGGCAGCCGCTGTTTCAACTCTTCTCTGCTGCAAACACCGGCAGACCACAGCGGCGCTATCGCGGACTTTGTCCCGGGATAGCTCCGGCTTCTTGCCCAGGCCGGCAACCGCTACCCTGCCCGCGGGTAACCTGCCCAAGGTGTGGATAATAGTAACCTCATCAGGCTTGCCTTTGATTTCCCCCCGGCTGACCATCTGCGATATGGCCCCGCCAAGGGCGCCGTCTATCCGGGCAAGCTCACCATCAAGCCGCTCCGTCTCTTCAAACAGATAGACAATGATTGCCCCCGTCTCCATGCCGGCAATATCACCGGCGATAACCTTAATTTCCATCTTTTGCTCCTTCGACCACTAAATCCCGTCCCTCTGACCACCTTCTATTATGAAAGGAAGGGGTATTTTCTTAAGAGAGGCTTTGCCCCTCTTTAACACTGCCGTAGCGAAGTATAAAAGAAAAAGCTTCTCCCTCAATCTGCTAAATAAGATAGAGCAGATCAAACATCCAGAATCAAATCCTTGTAACGTTTTTCAATTGTCTTAGCTTTGAATACAGCCGCTCTGATTTCTAATTTCGTCTTATCATTGACTGAACCCAAACCAACAACTAATTCACTATGCCTGAAAGGATACATGCGCGCACAATCCAGATAAGAGTCGTTAAATAGGAAGTGATAATCGGCCTTACTTAAAACTACCTGGCATTCAAGCAGGTGAGGTCTTTTAGAAATGTATCTATTAACCTTGGAGTTCACCAAGAAGCCCATATAGCCAATGTCATCCAGGTTCTCGCAGACAACGAAGACAAACTTTAGTTTGTGAGGATTGGTATGGCGGCAATTCTCAACACGATAAACACGCCACACCATTGCGTCTACTCATCATCTGAGTTTGACAGATGATCTATTAGGTCGTCAGAATCAGCAAGCAACGCCGCAATACTCTCTACCGACATCTTTACACTACGCTTGTTTCCCCGCTTGTCCCAAGCCTGTTTCCATGCATCATCATGGGCTGCTTCTCTTCTAGCCCAATTTGGAACTTGACCCCACACTGCTACAATCTGGTCTAAACACTCTATATCCGATTCGCTTAAGTAGTCTAAGTTTGCCTCTCGTAAACCTACGACCTGATTTCCTTTAATTTCTAAACCATTAATGGAGTCCACGCTAGCCTCTTTCAATAGGTCATAGGCGTTAGAGGGTGTTGCACCCTGCTCCATAGCACAATAAGTCTCACCAAAGATGAACCGCCCATATTTCTCCAAACTGGTTTTGTCCGCCAAATAGACCAACTTACATATACCATAGATGTCAGAATCAGAGATTCTACGGGACAGATACAAGATGGTCTCAACAGCCTTTGCTCGGTCAAACCGGAAAATAACCCTACCCATACTGTTATTACCTAATCTTTACCTAATTGTAGCATTCGCTCTTGAATTGTCAAGCTTCAACTGACCCCATATTCTCTTCTGGACTCTGGCTTTAGGGACTCAGTGCTTTAGCTCTCTCACTATCTTGTCCAGTACCGGCGTAATATCCCGCGAGGTATCAACCACAAAGTGATGGCGGCGGATTTTTTCAACCCCGGGTCTCATCCTCCGGTATACCTCCCAGTCAGCATCCGATTTGCTGTTTGCCGCTGCCTGCCTTGCCGTGAGCCGCTCCTTCACCACTCCCGGCGGCGCCTCGACCTGCACCAAGACAAGCTTCGCTCCTGACCTCTCGGCGATACTGTACAGCGGCTCGCGGTGTTTCTCAGACAGGCTGGTGGCGTCCAGTATCACCGGAATTCCCTTTTTAAGGAGTTGCCCGATAAGAAGGTGAATAGCTCCGAAGAGCCGCGAGCTTTCACCGGGGCTATACGCCGGTGACGGAAAAAGTGCCTTGCGCAGGGCGTCAGTCTCCAGGATGAGAAACGGCAGCCTCTCCGCCAGACGGCCGCAGAAGTGGGACTTACCCGTCCCGGGGAGACCGCTGACCACGACAAAAGCGGGGCGGGCTACCGGCTCGGGGAGCTGCCCCAGGCTGTCAGCCAGGACTTGGACATCGGAACCGGGCTGGCTCTGAAGCATGGCTGGTGCCCCTCTTACACACCCCTTCCCGCCTACGGGGTAACGGTCAGAATCTTCCGCACCTGCTCCGGGTATGTGGCGATAAGGCGCAGCTCGTCGTCGGTGAGCGGAATCTGGGTATGGGCATTGGAGTAGCGCACCAGTTCCAGAACGCGCCCCGCCGTCTCATCATCGGGGAAGTTAATACCCAGCTTACCGTAGACATGTTTAAAGCCTGCCAGCCCTCCGTACTCGCCGGTGGTGATGATACGCCGTGACGGTACTTCCTCTTCAAAAGCGTTGTCCGCCAGCTGGCAGGTGCCCAGCAGCTCGCAGTCGTAGAGTTCGTAGTTGTAGCGGTCCTTGAGGGTGCCGTCGGCGTGGATGCCAGCTTCATGGGCGAAGGCGTTGGCGCCGACGCCCGGCTGGTTGATGGGAATGGGCACGCCGAAAGCGTAGGCGGCGTACTTTGCCAGCTTGTAGGCAACGGTGAGGTCAAGCGGGTCCCCAATCTCGTAGTCCTCCATGCCCCGGGCAAACTTAATCGCCAGGATACAGCTCAGCAGGTCTGCCTGCCCTGCCCGCTCGCCAAGCCCGTTTACTGATGTATTGATATAGGCGTCAACCCCGCCGTCAATTGCCCCCCGGGCGCCGGCAACCGAGTTGGCGACCGCCATCCCCAGGTCGTTATGGCAGTGCTGCTCAACGGGAATCCGGGCTCTCTCTGCTATAGTCCTGACCCGCTCGTAGATGCTCATCGGGGTATCATAGCCCAAGGTATCGCAGTACCGCAGGCGGTCAGCGCCAGCCTCTTTAGCCGCCTGGGCAAACTCAATCAGGTAGCCAAGGTCGGTGCGGGAGGCATCCTCGGCATTCACCCCTATGGTGCGGGCGCCCCCTTCCCTGGCGTAGCCTACCGCCGCTGCCATCTGCTTGATTACCCCTTCTCTCCCCATCTTATTGAGGAACTTCTTGGTTATCATCTGGTCTGAGGTAGACATTGAGAGGTTAAAGTCCCGCACTCCGGTAGGCAGCGCCCCCCTAACATCGCCGACGATTGCCCGGCACCAGCCCTCCAGAACAAGCGAGCCCATCGCCCCCAGCTCCTTCAGCTCCAGGTTAGCCTTAATATAGTTACGCTCGTGCCGGGTAAAGGGAAAGGCAAATTCTGACTGGTGGACACCCATCTCCCCGAGGTATATGTTCACCATCGTCTTTTGCAGCTTCGCCAGCTTGATACGGGATGCCTGAACGGTATCCCGGTTGGTAACATCAATAAAGTAAATTTTTGGCATGTGGTGCACTCCCTGCTAACAATAAAATAATAACAATAATCCGTTGCTTGTAGCAAATCCGAGGAGAGGCTAGCGGTGGTGACGGTCAAAGAGGAGACGGGCGAGGAGGATACCGCCCACGCCGGCGCCCGGCGTGAGGTCTTCCCTGAGCTCCCGGGTCAGTCTTCTCACCGCTATCATGACGAACAGGACGAGGCATGCCAGCGTTATCTCGGCGGGTTGACCCAGCCCCCAGCTGGCTACGGGCAGCACGGCAAAGCCGATAATCATACCCAGAGGGAGACTGGCGCTCTTGGGACCGCCCAGCTTGAGGCGCTCATCAACTGAGCGGGTGGAGTCCAGCAAGCGGGGCAGAGTGCGGACAGCCGCCCCGATGACAACGGGTATGAGAGCAAAAAGGGTTGCCCAGGTAGTCAGGGTAATAGCCATACCCAGCCCGGTGCTGTTTCCCCGTTCCCCGTCAAAGCGGAGAAAAACGGGCCACATCTGGCCGGCGACCGCCGCCAGCCCGGCGAGGGCAACCACATACTCATCAAAACCCAGCCACCTGCCCACCAGCACCGGTATCATCCCCTTGGCAAAGTCAGTCAGTATTCCCAGCATGCCGGCAAACACCCCCGCCTTCCGCCACAGGGTAATGTGAAGGTCGTCTTCCACGCTGATGCGCCATAGCTTCGCCAGGCCATACAGGTGTGGCGCCGAGCCCAGTAAATAAGAGCCAAGAACCAGTGCGATATTAGCCAGCAACATAGAGCTTTTTCTCTGGTTAAGAACTTGATTAATAACTAATATAGTAAAACACAGGCGGCACCCGTTTGACAAGTTATATCTTATGTTGTTATATGCTACAATTATTCAAGTATTCAAATTGGCGGGCTCCGGCTAATGGTTGCCGGGTCTGCCTCCAATGAGGAATAATACTGAGAGGTGGTCCCGATGGGCAAAATCAGGGTTGGTATTATCAATGTCACCGGCTACGCCGGCTCCGAACTGGCAAGGCTGCTGGCGGTGCACGCGGAGGTGGAGCTTGCCTCGGTCACCGGGCGCAGCGCGGTGGGGCAGAGACTGGACACCGTCTTCCCCCACCTTGCAGGGCTTAATTTGATTATCAATAGCGAGCTTGGAGACGTTGACTTCGCTTTCTCGGCAATGCCCCACATGGAGAGCGCCCGGCAGGTCATACCCCTGGTTGAGCGCGGCATCGGGATAGTTGACATCAGCGCTGATTTCAGGCTTAAGAATGCGGCTGATTACCAGGAATGGTATGACTTTGAGCACCCCGCCCCGCAACTGCTGGAGAACGCGGTCTATGGCCTGCCCGAGCTATACCGCTCCCGCATTGCCGGGGCGAAGCTGGTGGCTAACCCCGGCTGCTACCCGACCGGAGCTATCCTGGCACTGGCGCCAGCGGTCGGGGAGGGTTTAATTGAGCCGGGCATTATTATTGACAGCAAGTCCGGCGTATCCGGAGCCGGCAGGACCCTGAGCCTCGGCACTCACTACTCCGAGGCTAACGAGGATGTCGCTGCCTATGCCCTGGGCGGACACCGGCACCTGCCGGAGATTGTCCAGGAGCTGACATTGCTCCGCACGGAGCCGCCGCCATCGGTCACTTTTGTCCCCCACCTGATACCGATGACCAGGGGGATACTGACGACCTGCTACGCCCAGCTAAGCTCCGGTAATACCCGCATGAAGGCGGAGAAAATAAGCCATCTCTACCGGGACTTCTACCGCGGTGAGCCGTTTGTTACCGTGGCTGAGGCACCGCCCCACACCAAGCATACCTGGGGGAGCAACCATTGCGTCATCTACCCCACAATTGACCGGCGGACGGGGAGGCTTATCATCATCAGCTGCATTGATAACCTGGTCAAGGGGGCGGCGGGGCAGGCTATCCAGAACATGAACCTGATGCTTGGCTTCCCGGAGACTTCAGGGCTGCAGGCACCGGCGGTCTATCCCTGATTCAAGGGGACAGGTCTATGAAAAGGCTTGAGTACACCCACCTGAAAACGGACGAGGACGTGCTCTGCATTGCCGGCTATTATACGCCATCTAAAGAAGCCCGGCTGAAGTATAAAGACCGGGAGGTCTTGTACGTGCTGGGGCAGGCGGTAATGTCATCCTGCTGCGGCGCCGGCTGCTGGGAGTACGCCCTGGTGCCCGGCTACGTGGTCAGATGGCAGAGCAAGACCGGCGAGGCGGGGCTGCCCGTGTCCGATGTTGAACCGGTTGCGGATAAGGCAGCGCAGACGGATATCAGCCGCATCCTGAAAGAGACGGAGTCCGTCTCACAGGTTGATTTCTGGTAGGAACGGGATAGGCTTGGCAAATAATCGCCGCTTTGGCCCGGCAGATTACATCAAGGTCACTGTCTTCGGCTTTGCCCTGGCTGCGCTCTGGAACGGGCTGCACCGCATTATTCTCCCCCTGCGGTTGCAGGACTTTGTCGCCGAGACCGAGAAGAATACCTACCTGAGCTATCTTCTGGTCGCCGGTCTGGTGCTGGCGATGCTCGTCCAGCCCATAGCCGGGGAGATTAGCGACCACTCCAGATTCCGCCGGGGGCGCCGGCGTCCCTTTGTTCTTATCGGCGTTATCGGCGCCATGCTGTTCCTGCCGGGTATAGGGCTGGCAGGCAGCTATGCGGCTATCTTCGCCACCTACTGCCTGCTCCAGGTCAGCTCCAACATAGCCCAGGGCCCATACCAGGGCTTTATCCCCGACCTGGTGCCACCGGAGAACAGGGGGCTGGCTTCGGGGGTAAAGAGCCTGCTGGAGATACTGGGCGGTATTGCCCTGGTGCGGCTGGTGGCTATGTTCATGGACCACTACTCCAGCGGGGAGGGAGACTACTGGCTCTGGCTCAGCGTGGGCACGCTGGCTGCCGTCCTGCTGGGCACCGCAGTGGCGACCCTCGTCCTGGTCAAAGAGAAACCCTGGGCTGGCACCGCTCACCTGTCCTTTCCGTCAGCCCTGTACAGGAGCTTCCAGATTGATTTCAGGGTTGACCGTGATTTCGTCTGGTTTCTCGCTTCCCGTCTCCTTATCTTCATGGCGTTTGCTATCCTGCAGAAGTTTGCCCTTTACTTTATTCAGGACGTCATCGGAATCGCCAATCCGGCGGCGGCAGCCAGCGAGTTGCTCATCGCCATTGGTATCGGCATGTTGATTATAGTCTATCCCGCCGGGCAGCTATCAGACAGGATAGGCCGTAAGCCACTGGTCATGGCTTCGGGACTCCTCGGCGCCCTGGCAACGGGGCTGCTCTTCTTCAATCACAGCTACCAGGGCTTGATTTTATCGGGGGCGCTGCTCGGGCTGGCTAACGGGGCTTTCATGAGCACTAACTGGGCTCTAGCCGTAGACCTGGCGGCGAAGGGCGAGGAGGCAAGATACCTGGGACTGACCAACATCGCCACCGCCGGGGGTAGCGCCCTGGCGCTGCTTATCATCGGGCCCGCAATTGATTTCTTTAATGCCCGCAGCTCGAACCTCGGCTACTCAGTCATGCTCGGAGCCTGTTTTGTCTGTTTTATTTCCGGTTCACTTCTGCTGCTCAGGATAAGAGGGCGGCGTCAGGCTCAACTCACATAGGGCAGCACCAGCTCCCAGCCCCAGACGCTGGCCAGCATCAGCAGTATGTATTTCACACTCTTGCCCGTCCAGGTCAAGAGCAGGAACTTCCACATGGGGAAACGCAGGGCGCCGGCGACCACGCCGGCAACATCAAAGGGGAGTACAGGAGCGGCAGCGAAGATAAAGATGGTCCAGACGCCCCACCTCTTCATCCACCTCTCCACCCGCTCGTACGCCCTGCCCTGCGGCACCGCTTTCCGCCCACTATAGCCGACCATGTAGCCGGTCATCTCGCCAAGCGTCCCCCCGGCGGCGCCGACCAGCCCGAGCAACACCGGGTTCAGGGTAGCCACGTAGGGGAAGATTACCAGTATGCCGGGCACCGGCAGAATCACCGTGGCGTTGCTGAGCAGGCTGACAACAAAGACACCGAGGTAGCGGTAGTTGCCGAACTGCTCTACCTTCTCCTGGTCTATCAGGAAGAACAGCCCCACGGAGACGGCGGTGACCGCCAGCAATATTACCAGTGGCACGAGCCTGCTTCTTAGCTGGCTTCCCTTCTGCTCACCCTGACTGCTGGCGCTGGCCGTATCCATCTATAGCATTTTAGCACATTCCGGGGCAGAGGTATCCGGCGGCGTTGTCTATCAGCCGGATGTCATGCTATACTTTGTCAGTGTGCCCCCATCGTCTAGTGGACTAGGACACTGGCCTTTCAAGCCGGCAACAGCGATTCGAATTCGCTTGGGGGCGCTTACTATATTTTAAAGCGCCCGGCTCAGCCTCTTATAGCAAAAACCGCCTACTGCTTGGTGATGGTCAGGACAATGATAGCCACCGCCAGCAAGGCAGCTGACTCGGCGAACTTTCCTGATTTGTGCGAGGCGAGAAGAGCGCACAGCGTTTCAATACGTCCGGCTGACACCTCAGCCAGGACGGGCGCCGGCTCTGCGGGTACTTCAGCGACAGCCGGCTGCCCCTGCCCCAGGAACTTGAACAGCGTCTGCGAGAACTCGTGCCGGCTCTGCCGGTAGACGCTGTGACCGCAGTCTTCAAACACCTGCAGCCTGCAATCCGGGATGAGGCGGGCGGCTTTATAGGCAGCGCTGACAGGCACTATGTTGTCCTTTGCCCCCCAGACCAGCAGTGTGGGCATCTTAAGGTCATAGAGAGAGGCTGATAAATGTGGCTGCCGCCTGAGTGATGCGATGTACCTTCCCATGTCAATCTTAACGGGAGGCAGGGGGTTAATAAAAATTGAGGCAAAGACCCGTTTTACCACCCAGCCGAGTGCCCTCATCAGGACATGGAGAGACCGGCTGAGCGGCTTGGCCAGCGCCGGCAAAGACACCAGCCTCACCCATAGCCCAACCTTGGCTCCCAGACCCAAGCTGCTGACAAGAACCAACTTCTCCACCTTTTCCGGGTGCTTTAAGGCGTAGTTCAGGGCGATGCTGCCCCCGATAGAGTGCCCTACAAGATAGAACCGCTCCAGCCCCAGGCTTTCCACAAAGCCGCCCACGAACTCAACATACTGGGAAAGGTGGAACTGGTCACTAATCGGCTGGCTGTCGCCATAGCCGGGGAGGTCAGGCAGGTACACGCGGTAATGCCGGGCAAGACCGGCGGCACTATCAAGCCACACGCTGGCTCCTTCGCCGCCGCCATGGATGATAACCAGAGGTCTTCCGCCACCACCCACAAAGTAACTGGCATTATACCTGCCCACCCTTATTTCCTGGTGGGACATACTATTCGGCATATCTACTGCAATTATTATACAGCAAAACGCACATACTATTCAAAAATTCAGCGCGCTGGGTTCTGCTCATTCTTGGTTGTTAGGACATGTCATTGCGAGGAGCGTAGCGACGAAGCAATCTGATACAAAGAGATTGCTTCGCTCCGCTCGCAATGACAACCAAGATTGCGTAAAAGGGCACGCTGGGCTTGGTGTTTTTGACATTGGAGGGTAAAAGTTGTATTATTAGTCTCCCTGAGAGGGGAGGCAAGCCAGGCACGCATATCCGAGACGCTATGCGGGGCAGAGGCGGGGATACCGGCAGTATGACCGGGCGGACAGAAGCCGAATAGAAGCCGGGCAGGTATTGCAGTAGTAGCGGGCGGGACATCAGAGCCGGGGCAAAACCGAGCAGGATGAGGGGCAGGGTCAGCCGGAGTTCCCTCCGGTGGGGAGCCCCGGAGCAGGAGATGATGGGATGAAAGGCAGGGTCCCCTGGATATCAGTAGTACTTCTTGCCGCCGGCGAATCAAAGCGTATGGGACAGCCCAAGCAGCTAATGCAGCTGGGGAAGACTACTATCCTGGAGCAGTCCATCAGCAATTTCCTCGCCTCCGAGGCAAAGCAGGTTATCGTGGTGCTGGGACACCGGGCTGAAGATATGGTTGGGCTAGCCAGGGACAAACCGGTTACGATAGTGGTTAACCCAGCCTACCGCCAGGGGATGGGCACATCCATAGCCGCCGGGACAGGTTTAATCAGTGATAAAGCGCAGGGGATTATGCTGGCTCTCTGTGAGCAGCCGTTTATCGACCCCGGGACCATCAATCAGTTGATAGCGACATTTGGCGCCCAGAACAAGGGCATTGTCATCCCGTGCTACGGCAGCCTCCGCGGTCACCCGGTTATCTTCGCCACCAGGTATAAAGATGAGCTATCAGGACTAACGGGTGACACCGGCGGCAGGCAGATAATCGCCCGCCACCCCGAAGATGTCCTTGAAGTCGCCGTTGCCTGCGAGGGTGTCATTACTGACATTGATACTCCTGACAGCTATAATCTGGCGCTTGGCAAAATACGCAACAGGTAAACAGGTAAGTTGAAAATTGGGCGAATTTCCCCCAAAATATAGCTAATATAGCTGTAGTATAGTTGTGACCCGCAAGATAGCGGGGAAAAGAATTATCATTGAGGGGGAGAAATGCCTGGTTCTGACATTACCGTGCTAATCAAGGGGGCCGGAGAAATCGGCAGTGGCGTTGCCCACAGGCTAAGCCAGTGCCGGTTCCGGGTATGCCTCACGGAGTGCCCCCGCCCGCTCGCCGTATGCCGGGGTACCGCCTTCTCCGAAGCCGTTTTTGACGGGGAAAAGACCATTGAGGGTATCACCGCAGAGCTTGTGCCGGCATCGGAGACATATCAGGTCTGGAGCCGGGGGAACATACCCCTGGTTATTGACCCCGACGCAATAGTGATAGGGCAGCTTAAGCCGGACGTAGTGGTTGACGCCATCATGGCGAAGCGGAACACCGGTACCAGGATTACCGATGCCCCGCTGGTGATTGGCCTCGGGCCGGGGTTTAGCGCCGGCAGCGACGTCCACGTCGTGGTTGAGACCAGCAACAGTGAAAAACTCGGCAGAGTGATAAAGCATGGGCAGGCGGAGCCGAACAACGGTACGCCGGTAGCTATCGGGGGGCTCACGCGAGAGAGGGTGGGCTGGGCACCCCGGGCGGGAGTGTTTATCTCCCGGCTGGAGCTGGGAGATAGTGTGGTCTCTGGACAGACGGTGGGGTGGGTCGGTGACCTGCCGATGGCGGCACCGTTAAGCGGCATCCTGCGGGGTCTGCTGCGGAGTGGGTTGGAGGTAGCCAGGGGAGACAAGCTATTTGAGGTTGACCCGGCAAACAGCCGGGACGTCTGCTATACTATTAGGGACAAAATGCGCGTAGTTGCCGAAGGCGTTCTGAAGGCAATTACAAACTGGAGCCCGGGGGGTGTTTCATGCTAGACATCTACCAGGAAATAACCGGACTGATAGCCAGAGGGGAGCGGGCAGTGCTTGCCACCGTCATCTCCAGCCGCGGCTCGGCGCCAAGAAAAGCCGGCTCCAAGATGCTCGTTAAGAGGGACGGCAGCTCTATCGGCAGCATCGGCGGCGGGGGCATTGAGGAGCAGATGAGGCAGAAGGCTATGGAGATAATGGACTCGGGTGCGCCGCAGGTAGTCCACTTTGACCTCTCCGGAAGCGGAGAGGAAGCAGCCATGATTTGCGGCGGGCAGGTGGACGTATTCATCGAGCCAATAGTGCCACCGGAGACGCTCTATCTCTTCGGCGCCGGGCATATCTCCTACGGCACGGCGATAATCGGCAAGATGCTGGGGTTCCGGGTAGTGGTAATAGACCCGCGACCGGAATATACCAGCGCTGAGAGGCTCCCCGGTGCCGACCGGCTGCTCGTGGAAGACTACGACGACGCCTTCCCAAAACTGGACATAGACGAAAACAGCTACATCGTCATCTACACCCCGGGGCATGTCCTTGATGAGCAATGCCTCCAGTCTGCCGTCGGCACCAGAGCCAGGTATATCGGGATGATTGGCAGCAAGAAGAAGGTTAAGGAGATTAAAGACCGCCTCTTAAAGAAGGGAGTAGCCCGCGAGAAGCTGGACAGGGTGCACGCTCCCATCGGGCTGGAAATCGGTGCCGAGACGCCGGAGGAGATTGCGGTAAGCATACTGGCAGAGATAATCAAGGTGAGAAGAGCCAGCATGGACAGCGGACATAAGGGGGCGACGGGGTAAATGGCAAAGACGGGGATGATATGCCCCTTCTCGGGCAGGTTGTGCGAAGACTGCGCCTCTTACCGCGGCAGGCATTACTTCCTGTGCTTCTGCGAAGCGTACCGGGGATACATGAAGACGGCAGACAAAAAACGTAAGGCAAAACCAAACGGGAAATTTGAGATGCCAGTGATAAAAATCAGCCGGGACATATTTGATGCGGCGTTAAAAGATATTAAATAAGGAGGTCTCATGCTAATTGAAGGCAAATTTACGATGAAGGCGCCGAGGCAGGTGGTATGGGACTTCGTTATTGAACCAGGGACACTGGCTTCCTGCATCCCCGGTGCTGAGAAGATGGAAGCCGTTGACGACAATACCTGGGAAGGTGTGGTCATACAGAAGGTCGGGCCCATATCGGTGAAGCTCCACTTCACCCAGACCCTCGTGGAAATTGACCCCCCTAAACACGTGAAAGCCATCGGCAAGGGTGCTGACGTGACCAAGGCGGGCACCTTCTCCCAAGAGACCATAGTTAACCTGAATGAAATCTCCCCAAACGAAACTGAGGTAGCATATACCTCCAATGTCAGCATGGTGGGCAAGCTGGCTACCTTTGGCGATAGGATAATGCGAGCCAAGGTCAAGTCGGTCGGTGAAGAGTTCACCAGGAACCTGCAGGAGAAACTCCGGAGCAAGATCGGCGGCTAGATGATAACGGAGGGTCAAGATGATAAGAGACTTTGAATACTTTGGCCCCAAGACACTAAAAGAAGCTCTTGCCCTGCTGGACAAATATCGGGATGAATACAAGGTAATCTGCGGCGGGCAGTCGCTGCTCATCCTGATGCGGCAAGGGCTGGTTGCCCCCGAGCACCTGATTGACATCAAGGGCATAACCGAGCTGAGCTACATCAAGCCCGACGCTAAGAAGGGAATCAGGATCGGTGCCCTGACCACGCACCGGACGATAGAAAAATCGGCGGTGATAAAGAAGGGCTTTGCCGTCCTCGCCGGGATGGAACGGCGGCTAGCCTCAATCCAGACCCGGAACTGGGGAACCATTGGCGGCAACCTGTGCCACGGCGACCCGGCGGGAGACCCGGCGCCGGTGCTGATGGCGATGGGTGCCAGCCTGACCATGGCCAGCGTAAACGGTACAAGAACCATGCCGGTTGAAGACTTCTTTCTGGACTACTTTGAGACGGCGCTGGAACCCGGGGAGTTGCTTACCGAGATTCAGGTACCTGCGCCGGCACCTCGTACCGGCACCGCCTACACCAAGTTCAACATCATCCAGAGTGACATGGCGACGGTAGGCGTCGCAGTATCAATTACCCTGGGCTCAGGCGACGGCGTCTGCAGTGATTGCCGGATAGCGCTGGGGGCGGCGGCACCGACCCCCATGAGAGCTAAAGATGCAGAGAAGTCACTCAAAGGCAAGCAGATTACGGAAAGCCTGCTCAAAAAAGCCGGGGAGATAGCTTCTACCGAGGCACAGCCAATAACCGATATCCATGCCTCAGACGACTACCGGAGAGAGCTGGTCAGGGTACTGGTAAAACGGGTCGGCCTGGAAGCCTTAGCCCGGGCTAAAGCTCAGGCTCATGAAGGAGGTCCCATAGCATGAAGAAAGAGCTTAAGCTCACAGTAAATGGCCAGCCTTATGAACTGTCCATTAACCCCAAGACTCTCCTGGTTGAGGTACTGAGAGACCACCTGGGGCTCACCGGCACCAAGCGGGGCTGTAGCGACAGCGCCTGCGGTGCCTGTACTGTGATGCTCAACGGGATGGCGGTCAAGTCATGCTCGGTGCTGGCGGTCCAAGCCGATGGTTGCCAGGTCACCACCGTTGAGGGCCTGGCAGAAAATAATGAGCTCACCCCGCTACAGAAAGCCTTCCTTGACCATGGCGCCTATCAGTGCGGTTTCTGTACCTCGGGAATGCTGATGGCGACTACGGCGCTACTGGAGGAGAACGCTAGCCCCACCAAGGAGGAAATAAAAGAGGGTATTGACGGCAATATCTGCCGGTGCACAGGCTACAACAGTATTGTCCGGGCCGTAACCGATGTGGTCAAGGGTGTGTACAAGGAGGAGAAATGAGCAAGTTCTCAGTAGTCGGTACACGCGTACATAATGTTGACGGGCCGGAGAAAGTGACCGGCAGCGCCCGCTATACTTTTGATATGGTGCTACCCGGTATGCTATACGGTAAAATCCTGCGGAGCCCGTACCCCCACGCCAGGATTCTTAACATTGACACCAGCAAGGCAGAGCAACTGACCGGGGTTAAGGCGGTGGTCACCGGCAAGGACACGCTGGGGCACAAGCAGGGTATCTGGCGGCGTTTCCCCGAGCTCTGTGACGAGCAAATCCTCTGCCGGGATAAAGCCCGCTTTATTGGCGACCCGGCGGCGGCAGTGGCAGCGATTGACGAGTCCACCGCCGAAGAGGCGCTGGACCTGATTGAGGTTGAATACGAACCGCTGCCAGCCGTATTTGACCCCATGGACGCCATTAAAGAGGACGCCCCCCAGATTCATGACGGTGTGGAGCTTAATATCAACGTCACCCGCCACATTGAGTGGGGCGATGTTGATGAGGCATTCAAACAGTGCGACCATATCAGAGAGGACTACTTCAAGTGCTCGTCACAGGCTCACGTCTGCATGGAGACCCACTGCGCTCTCGCCAGCTTCAGCTATGACAGCAAACTCACGGTGTGGACTTCAACCCAGTGCTCATACTACATCCAGGCTCTGCTGGCAGACATGCTGGGCTTGAGAGAGGGTGACATCAGGGTAATCAAGCCCCACACCGGCGGCGGCTTCGGCAGCAAGTTCGAGCTGGACTCAGCCCAGTTCTGCGCCTCGCTGCTGTCCATGAAGCTGTGCAAGCCGGTGAAGATAGTCCTCAGCCGCGAGGAGGAGTTTACGGCTACCAAGCGGCGGACGCCGATGTACTACGCCATTAAGCTCGGCGCCAAGAAGGACGGCACCCTGCTGGCAAAAGAGGTCCGCGTCATCAGCAACGGCGGTGCCTACACCGGCATGGGGGCGACCGCCCTCTACCTCACCGGCTTCTTCTCATCATTCCCGTACAAGTACCCCAACTATCGTTATGATGGCTACCGGGTCTACACCAACACCGAGCCGACATCAGCCATGCGCGGCTTCGGCGCCCCGCAATCAACATTTGTTGGCGAGTCCCAGATAGACATGATGGCGGAAGACCTGGGGATAGACCCGATTGAAATCCGGCGTAAGAACGGCATGACCCCCAACTACGTGGTACCGGGTCAGGCCGTTATCCAGAGCTGCGGGCTGCACCAGTGCCTGGACGCCATTGAGAAGCACATCAAGGAGCGGGGCAAGCTACCTCCCAACCACGGTATTGGTGTCTCCGCTTACGGGTTCATGTCTGGCGGCATCTTTAACTGGTTTGATACCCCCTACGCCTTCTCCGCAGCCCTGGTCAGGATAAACGTTGACGGCAAGGTTGACCTGTTCACCGGAGCCTGTGACATCGGCCAGGGCTCCAATACAACGCTGAGCATGATATGCGCCGAGGAGCTAGGCGTGAGGCTTGAGGACATCAGGATACACGCCGCTGACACCGGCATCTGCCCGGTGGACATTGGTGCCTGGGGCAGCCGGGAAACGCTGATGGCGGGCAATGCCGTCAAGATGGCAGCTGCCGAAGCCAAGAAACAGCTCCTGGAGTTTGCCGCTGCCAAGCTGGCACCCAACATCACCTACGAGCTAGACATCAAAGACCGCTGGGTTCACATCGTCAACCGCCCGGAGAGGGGTGTCTCCTACTACGACATCGTCAAAGACGCAATCAGAGCCAAGGAAGGGGAGGCTATTATCGGGCGCGGGCACTATACCCCGCCCAGCGGCAAATTCGGCATGATTTCCCCGGCTTACAGCTTTGGCGTTCAGGCTGCCGAGGTTGAAGTAGACCCGGAGACAGGCAGGTACAAGCTGATAAACGTGACCACCGCCCATGAGAGCGGCACGGTCATTAACCCGGTGGGCATAGAAGGGCAGCTGGAAGGGGCAATCATGATGGCTGGCGGCTACGGCTACTGCGAGGACCTGCCCATGGACGAGGGCAAGATTCTCAACCCCTCCATCGCCGACTACAAGCTTATCCGCTCCATGGACATGCCGGAGACCAATATTCTGGCGATTGACACCTACGAACCCGAGGGACCGTTCGGCGCCAAAGAGGCTGGCGAAGGGCTCACCAATCCCACCGCCGGCGCCATCGGTAATGCGGTGTACAAAGCCGCCGGCGTGAGAATCTACGACCTGCCAATAACACCGGAGAAGGTCCTCAAGGCACTGAAGGAGAAGAGGGGCAAATAGTACATGAGGCAGGAGGGTTTATTGATGAGCTATCACTGTCCGGTTTGTAATAAGGTTTCAAGCACCGCTTACGACCTTGCCCGCCACATGATTGGGCGGGGAGACAAGGTGCACCGGGACTGGATTAACTCTAAAGACCTAAAGTACTCCGAGTTGCTGGCATTGCAGTTCAAGTCCTTTGGCGGCGAGGGCTATAAAGCCCTGGCCAAGGTGCTGGAAGAGGAGACCAAGGTTGAAGACTAGCCCGCCTTTCTAGCGAACATGATTGTTGTTTTGTTACCGTTATTATAGCCCAAAATCTTCCCAGGAGGCATCAATGGTTGGTATTGTTTCGTACGGCGCTTACATTCCAAAGTGGCGGCTGAGCCGGGAGCTGTTGCGGAAGGGGATGAAAGGAGAAAAAGCAGTGGCTGCCCCTGACGAGGACAGTGTTACCATGGCAGTAGCGGCAGCACTGGACTGTCTTAATGGAACCGACCGCTCGTCCATTGACGGTCTTTTTTTTGCCTCCACAACGGCTACTTACCGTGAGAAGCAGATAGCTACCATAGTAGCAGCGGCGGCTGACCTCCGCCGTGATATCATAACCGCTGATTTCGCCAATTCTCTACGCGCCGGTACCGGTGCTCTTAAGGCAGCTATTGATGCCGTTAAGGCGGGCTCGGCAGAAAAAGTACTGGTCGTCGCCAGTGATGTCCGCCTCGGCGGACCCGGCTCGGAGCAGGAGCTGGAGGTGGGCGACGGAGCGGCAGCGGTAATTGTTGGCAAGAATGACGTTGCCGTTGAGATTGAAGACAGCTACTCCGTTGCCAATGAGGTCTTTGATGTCTGGAGAGCCGAGGATGACAGGTTCATCCGTGCCTGGGAAGCCCGCTTCGCCCAGACTGCCGGGCTGTTCAAGGTAGTTCCGGAGGCGGTTGAGGGACTGCTCAAGAAGTCAGGCTGCAAAGCCCAGGACTTTGCTAGGTTGGTAACCTATGCCCCGAACCCGAGACAGGCGGCGGAGCTGGGCAAGATGCTCGGCTTTGACCCCAGGACACAGATACAGGACTCCATTTTTGACGCCGTCGGCAACACGGGCACGTCCTACGCACTAATGCTGCTGGTAGCGGCTCTGGAGCAAGCCAATGCCGGCGACCGCTTCATGCTCGCAAGCTACGGGAACGGCAGCGATGCCTTCTCGCTGCGGGCAACAGAGGCACTGGCGAAGCTCAAGGGGAACCGGCGCGGCGTCGCCGTTCACATTCAGTCAAAGCGCTCGGTCCCTGATTATGTCACCTATCTTAACTGGCGGAAGCTGATGCCCAGGGGCATGGTGATTAACCAGCTCTACTTCTGGACATATCCCTCAGCGCCGCCAATAAACCGGGAGCGGAACCGTATTTACCCGCTGCACGGGACAAAATGCCAGAACTGCGGTAATATCCAGTTCCCCCCGCAGCGGGTGTGCGCCTTCTGTCATACTAAAGACAGGATGGAGGAAGTACGGCTGTCCGATAAGAATGCCACTCTATTCTCCTTCTCCACCGAGTTTGCCAGCGGGCAGCTTATCGGCATCGTTAACTTTGAGGGTGGCGGCAGGATATGGTGCAACATAGTTGATGCCAACTATAAAGACCTTGAAATCGGCATGCCCGTAGAGATGAGCTTCAGGGAAGTGCTCTTTGAAATGGGCATGCATGACTACTACTGGAAAGCGGTACCACGAAGGGCTTAAGAAGGAGGAGTTATGCCTGGCGTAAAGGATAAAGTAGCTATAATCGGCATGGGGTGCACCAGGTTTGACGAGCACTGGGACAAGGACATAAAAGACCTCATCATTGATGCTTGCTGGGAGGCTTTTGATGATGCCGGGGTTGACCCCAAGGACATCCAGGCTGCTTGGTGGTCCACCATGTGGAACGGTGAGCTGGGGAGGTCTCTCGCATACCCGTTGAAGCTCGGTTTCATACCGATTACCCGCATAGAAAACAGGTGCGCCAGCGGTCAGGATGCTATCCGCAACGCCGCCTTTGCGGTGGCATGCGGCGCTTATGACCTGGTGCTGGTCTGCGGGGGAGAAAAGCTCAAGGACATCGGCATGCCCTCCCCCGGGGGAGACCCTTCAACACCCTACACCAGCCGTGTTGAGCCTACCTCTTTCCCTGTAGCCATGTTCGCCCAGCTCGCGCAGAGGTACTTCCATCACTACGGCATCCCGATTGACAAGGGCAAGGAGATTCTAGGCCGCATCGCCGTAAAGAACCACCATAACGGCGCCCTTAACCCCAAAGCCCAGTTCCAGCGTGAGATAACCCTAGAACAGGCAATGAACGCCCCCATCGTTTCCTACCCGCTGGGGCTGTTTGATGCCTGCGGCGTCACCGATGGCGCCGCCGCGATGATACTCTGCCGCGCCGATATTGCCGGGAACTTCCGCGACGACTACATCCTGATGAAGGCGGAAGGCATGGCATGCGGGCACTACCAGCCCCAGACCGAGGACAACTGGGACCCGTATTACATACAGGAGAACGTAACCGGCTCCAGTATGGCTTATAAAGAAGCCGGCATCACCAACCCGCGGAAGGAGCTTGACCTCGCCATCGTCCATGATTGCTTCACCATCACCGAGCTGGCGATATACGAAGACCTCGGCTTCAGCGAGCGGGGGAAGGGCCCGGAGGACGTGGCAGCGGACACCTTCGCCCTTGACGGCGAGCTGCCGGTCAACACCGACGGCGGTCTGAAGTGCTTCGGGCACCCGATTGGCGCCAGCGGCATCAGGATGGTCTATGAAGTGTACAAGCAGCTCCAGGGTAAAGCCGGACCGCGGCAGGTCAAGATAAAGAACGGGCTCGGTCTGGCTCATACCTACGGCGGAACCCCCATAGATAGTGGGACGGGTGCATTTACTATATACGGCACCCGTGACTAGCGGCACTTAACCAGGAAGTCGGGCTGCTACTGGCAATTACTCTAAGGGGCACCCTTAAGACCTGAGGACACCCATTAGATCGGAAGAGCGTCGTGTAGGGAAAGAGTGTAGGATAGGGTGTGGG
>CAYUBP010000003.1:0-18237 GCA_964443115.1 uncultured Dehalococcoidales bacterium
CCCGGACACAATGACAAAGGGGGTTTTTGATGTCTAAGATTATTGCATCAGCAGCAATTAGAGGGGCGCACAAGATTGTCGGCAGAGCCGATGAGAAGTGGCGGCAGGCAATGGACAAGTGGGGCGCCAGCGAGCCCATTGGCTTCCCCAACACCGCTTACTACCTGCCAATTATATACGGCATGCTGGGCACAAAGGTAGAGAAGCTGGGGGATATGGAGCAAATCCTGGCAAGGTGCAAGAGCCTGCTGCCGCCGCCGGTAAAAGAGGAACATCCCCTGCCTTACCTGGCTCCAGCCCTTGATGCCGGCATGGCGACCTTCTTTGCCGAGGAGCTACTGGAGGCAATACGGTACCTAGAGCAGCCGGACTTCTATCTCCGGGGAGAAGATGTCAGTGATGACAACATCTGGCTGGGCGCCGCCGACGATATAATCCTGAGGAAACGGGGGGTGGAGTTCGTTGACGGCACTGCCCCCGGCTTTGCCGCCGTCCTCGGCGCCGCCCCGACCAAAGAGATTGCCGCCAGCATCGCCCATGAGCTCCAGAGGAAGAACCTGTACGTCTTCATGGCTGCTGACTACAACGGTGTGAGGTTCTCGGAGCAGCTGGTGGAGGCAGGTGTACAGATTGGCTGGCCGGTGAGGCTGGTCTCCTTTGGTCCCGAGGTAAGCGCCACCGTGTTCGCCATGGGCTTCGCTACCAGAGCCGCCATGTCCTTCGGCGGCATTGAGCCCGGCGATTACCGGAGGATTCTTATCTATAACAAAGACCGCATCTTTGCCTTTGCCCTGCCCATGGGCTTCGTTACCGATGAGTGGTATGCCAACGCTGCCGGCGCCATTAACTGGGGCTTCCCGGTCATTGCCGATACCCCGATACCCGAGGTCTTACCCACCGGCATTTGCACCTACGAGCACGTCGTCTCCAACGTGCCCCATGACAAGATAGTGTCTAAAGCTATAGAGGTGAGAGGACTCAAGGTCACCGTGGCTGAGGTGCCGGTGCCGGTAGCCTTCGGTCCTGCCTTTGAGGGGGAGCGGGTGAGGGGCGATGATATATACCTGGAGTGCGGCGGCGGCAGGACGCATATGGTGGAGTGGGTGAGCACCAGGCGCATGGACGAGGTGGAGGACGGCAGGACTGAGGTCATTGGTCCCGATATAACCGATGTCCCAGCCGGTTCCCGGCTGCCGATGGCTATCGCCGTTGAGGTGGCGGGGAGAGAGATGCAGGAGGACTACGAGCCGATATTAGAGCGGCAGATTCACCACCTCATCAACTATGCCCAGGGGCTGATGCACATCGGGCAGAGGGACATCGCCTGGATACGCATCGCCAAGCAGGCGGTGGATAAGGGCTTCCGGCTGCAGCATATCGGCACCATCCTGCATGCCAAGCTGCACCAGGACTTCGGGCGCATATTTGATAAGCTACAGGTCAAGATTTATACCGAAGAAGACAAGGTAAACCAGATTCTGGAGAAAGCCAGGTCGGTCTATGGTGCCCGGGATGCCCGAGTTGAGGGCATGACCGATGAGACCACGGACATGTACTACTCCTGCACCCTGTGCCAGTCCTTTGCCCCGAGCCATGTCTGCGTTATCAGCCCGGAGCGGACGGGCTTATGCGGCTCTTATAACTGGATGGACTGCAAGGCTTCCAACGAGATTAACCCCACGGGGCCCAACCAGCCCGTTCCCAAGGGGCAGACCGTTGACCCCAAACTGGGGCAGTGGGAAGGGGTAAACGAGTTCGTGCGCAAGGCCTCCCGGGGAAAGATAGACCACTATAACTTCTACAGCATCGTCAACGACCCGATGACCACCTGCGGCTGCTGCGAGTGCATCGCCGCCGTCGTCCCAATGTGCAACGGCGTGATGACAGTAAGCCGGGAGTACACCGGCGATACCCCCTGCGGCATGAAGTTTACCACGCTGGCGGGGACCATCGGCGGCGGCCTGAGCACACCGGGCTTCGTCGGTCACAGCAAGTACAATATCTGCCAGAGAAAGTTCGTCGTCGGCGACGGCGGCATCAAGAGACTGGTCTGGATGCCCAAGGTACTGAAAGAAGAAATCGCTGACCGGCTCAAAGCCCGGGCGATAGAGGTCGGCATGCCCGACCTACCGGACATGATTGCCGACGAGACGGTGGGCGTTACCGAGGAGGAGATACTCCCCTTCCTCACCGAGAAGGGGCACCCGGCGCTCACCATGGAGCCGATAATCGGCTAGCGTCGCCGGTGTTGCGATAACAGTTAGATACTCTTAAGTCCAGTGTAGTAGCTGCGGAAGGAGGATGAAATGGCGCTTACCGGAATAGAGATATTCAAACTGCTGCCCAAGACCAACTGCAAAGAGTGCGGCGAGCCTACCTGCCTGGCGTTTGCCATGAAGCTGGCTGCCGGCAAGGCGGAGCTCAGCCTCTGCCCCACTATCTCCGAGGAGGCGAAGGCTAAGCTATCGGAGGCGGCGGCACCGCCCATTGCCCTGGTCACTATCGGCGTCGGCGACCGGGCGTTCAAGATTGGTGGCGAGACGGTGATGTTCCGCCATGAGAAAAGATTTGAGAACCCGCCGGGGCTTGCCCTGCTCATCAGCGACAAGATGGATGACGGCGAGGCGAGCGCCCGTCTGGACAGGTTCAAGACCCTGGAATACGAGCGGGTGGGGCTGAAACTCCGCGCCAACCTGATAGCCGTCAAGGCTGACTCCGGTGACGCCGCTAAATTTGCCGCCCTGGCGGAAAAGGTCAAGGGGGCGAGCGATGCCGGCATTATCCTGATGAGCGAGGACCCGGCCGTTCTCGCCGCCGGCCTGAAGGTCTGCGCCGATAAAAAACCCCTAATATACGCCGCTACTAAAGACAACCTTGACGCGGTGGCGGCACTGGCTAAAGATAATGCCTGCCCGGTGGCGGTGAAGGCGTCCGGGCTTGAAGAGCTGGCGGAGCTTACCACCAGGCTCACAAACGCCGGAATCAAGAACATTGTTATTGACTCCGGGTCAAGGACAGTCCGCCAGGCGTTCCAGGACCAGGTCATCATCAGGAGTGCGGCGCTCGCCAAGAAGTTCCGCCCCCTGGGCTTCCCCACCATTACCCTCCCCTGCGAGATGACCGCTGACCCGATGAAGGAGGCGGTGATTGCCTCCATGTTCATTGCCAAGTACGGCGGGATTATCGTCCTCTCCGATTTCCAGGGCCACAGCCTGTTCCCGCTGCTCGTGGAGCGCCTCAATATCTATACTGACCCGCAGCGACCGCTTGCCACCACCGAGGGAATCTACGAGATTGGCACGCCGGACGAGAACTCGCCGGTGCTGATTACCTCCAACTTCTCCCTCACCTACTTCATCGTCTCCGGCGAGATTGAGACCAGCAAGGTGCCCAGCTACCTGCTGGTCAAGGACACCGAGGGCTTATCGGTGATGACCGCCTGGGCAGCCGGCAAGTTTGTCGCCGATGCCATTGCCCCGTTCGTCAAGAAGTGCGGCATCGGGGACAAGATTAAACACCACAAGCTGGTAATCCCGGGCTATGCCGCCGCCGAGAGCGGCGGGCTGGAGGACGAGCTACCCGGCTGGGAGATTCTGGTCGGGCCCAGGGAAGGCTCTCACATACCGGCTTACCTCAAGACCTGGAAACCGTAAGCGCCAGAGCATAAGGAGGAAGAGATGTTCCTTATCGGGGAAAACCTGAACATAATGTCCCAGACAATCGGGCCCGCTCTCAAGGGAAGAGACCCAAAGCCGATTCAGGAGCTGGCTAAGGCGGAGACAGCCGCCGGGATTGACTACCTGGATATAAACATCGGCCCGGCGCGAAAGGCAGGCGACGAGCTCATGGACTGGGTGGTGAGGACGGTGCAGGCGGTGACCGGTACACCACTTTCGCTGGACACCACCAACCCGGTAGCCATGGAGGCGGGGCTCAAGGCGCACAAAGGCAGGGCGCTCATCAACTCCATCTCGCTCCAGCCCGACCGGCTGGAGCAGGAGCTGCCGCTGGTCATGAAGTATGATGCCGACATGATCGGGCTGCTGTGGGGAGTAGAGGGCATGCCCCGGGACGCTAACGAGAGAGCCATGCTCGTTGTTGACCTTATCTATAAAGCCAACGAGGCGGGCATACCCAACGAGCGCATCTGGATTGACCCCATCCTCACGCCGGTATCGGTGGAGATAAACCAGGTGAAGTCCTGCTTTGAGTTCATGGGCATGCTCAAAGACATCGCCCCGGACTGCAAGTCCACCGTGGGCCTGTCCAATATCTCCAACGGCACCCCGTCTCACCTGAGGCCATATCTCAACCGCACCTGCCTCATCATGCTGATGAAGTACGGGCTGTATTCGGCGATAGTTGACGCCTTTGACCCCGAGCTGGTCGCCATTGCCCGGGGCAAGATGCCCGGCATTGTTGACCTGGTCTACCGGATGGTGGATGGCTACCGCCCCGACCTCTCAACCCTGAGCCCCAAGGAAGTGGAGTATGCCAAGACAGTCAGGGTGCTCACCGGCGAGACGCTTTACTCCCACTCCTGGCTGGAAATATAAAGAAGGGTGGTGCTTATGACTAAAGAGATACCACTGGTATGGCTGGCGGCATCGGCGTGCACCGGGTGCAGTATCTCGCTGCTGAACTCCGCAAGCCCCAGGATTGAGAATATCCTGGTTGACGAGATTATCCCCGGTGTGCACGTAAACCTCAGGTTCCACCAGACAATCATGGCTGGCGCCGGAGAGCCGGCAGTCAGGGTGCTGGAGGACACGGCAAGAAATAAAAAGGGCGGCTATGTCCTGGCGGTTGACGGCGCTATCCCTACGGCTGATGACGGCATATACTGTGTCATGGGCGAAAGGGGAGGCAAGCCGGTTACCATTCAGGACAGATTTATTGAGCTGGCGGCTAACGCCCTGGCAATACTGGCGGTGGGCACCTGCGCCGCCTTCGGCGGCATACCGGCGGCGGCGCCCAACCCCACCGGCTGCCAGCCGCTGAAGAAGGTGCTTGAGGCAAAAGGCATAGATAAACCGCTGGTAAACATCCCCGGCTGCCCACCCCACCCCGACTGGGTGGTGGGGACAGTGGGCAGCATCCTGCTGAACGGGCTGCCCAAAGCCACCGACCTGGACGATAACCTGAGACCATTAGCCTTCTACGGCAAGCTGATTCATGAGAACTGCCCCCGCCGTGCCTCCTTTGACGAGGGCAAGTTCGCCAAGAAGTTCGGCGACGAGGGTTGCCTGTACGAGCTGGGGTGCAAAGGGCCCATCACCTATGCTGACTGCCCGCTGCGGCGGTGGAATAACGGGACTAACTGGGTAATCGGCGCCGGCGCCCCCTGCAACGGCTGCACCCAGCCCGAGTTCCCTGACCTTCTGGCGCCCTTCTATGAGAAGCTTGTGGATGTTGAACTGCCCACCGTGGGCGCTTACTGGGCGTCCAGGAAGGAGGCAGAGTAGTGGGAAGAATCGTTATTGACCCGGTGACCAGAATTGAGGGACACCTCAAGATTGAAGCCGTGGTGGAAGGCGGGGTGGTCAAAGACGCAAGATGCACGGGGAACCTTTTCCGGGGGATTGAGCTCATACTGAGGGGAAGAGACCCCCGCGATGCCCAGGTTATAACCCAGCGCATCTGCGGCGTCTGCCCCCAGTCCCACGGTATCGCCGCTACTTTGAACCTGGATAGCGCCTTTGGCATTGCCGATAAGATACCGGATAACGCCCGGATTATCAGGAACCTCATCCAGGGCGCCCATGTCGCCCAGGACCATGTGCTCCATTTCTACCACCTAGCGGCACTGGACTACGTGGATATAACCGATGTCGCCAAATACGAGGGGGGCGATGCCAACCTCAAGTCAATCAAGGACTTCATCGCCCGCGGCGAGCTGGGCCCCTTCCTGCCCCGCTACGAAGGGGACTACCGGCTGCCGCCGGAGCTAAACCAGCAGGCAGTCGCCCACTATGTTAAAGCACTTGAAATCCGCCGCACCGGTCACGAGATGGTCAGCATCTGGAGCGGCAAGATTCCCCACAGCGTCGGGGTTATCCCCGGCGGGGTCACCACCACCCCCACCGTGGACAAGATAATGTCCTTCCTGTGGAAGCTCCGGATATTGCAGGACTTTATAAATAACGTCTACATCCCCGATGTCCTAGCCGTGGCTGGTGCCTACCCGGACTACTTTGAGATTGGCGCCGGCTGCAGGAATTTGCTCTCCTACGGCGCCTATGACCTTGACGGCACGGACGCCGACCTGACCCGGCGAAAGCGGCTATTTAAGCAGGGGACAACATCGGCTGACCTCAAGCCCGGTGCGCTGGACATCAGCATGATTACCGAGGATGTCAGGCGGTCCTGGTATGATTCCGCTTCGGGTCTGCATCCCTCAGGCGGCGAGACCAGCCCGGACTACGGCAAGCCGGGCGCCTACTCCTGGGTGAAATCGCCCCGCTATGACGGCAAGGTCTACGAGGTGGGCCCACTGGCGCGGGTGGCAGTCACTTACGCCCGCGGCGACCCGCAGATGACGGCAATGGTCAACGGGGCGCTCGCAGCACTCAAGGCGCCGCCAACGGTGCTCTTCTCGGTGCTGGGCCGCCACCTGGCGCGAGCCCTGTCCGCCAAATATATCGCCGACTCCCTGGAGAAGTGGCTGCTGGAGCTGAAGCCGGGAGAGCCGACCTTTGCTGAGTATGCCATCCCTGAGGAGAGCCGGGGATTCGGGATTACCGAAGCTGCCCGGGGCGCCCTGGGGCACTGGATTGAGATAAAGAACGAGAAGATTGCCAGCTACCAGTGCGTCGTGCCGACCACATGGAACGCCTCACCAATGGATGATAAGGGAAACCCCGGTCCCATAGAGCAGGCGATAATCGGCACTAAAATCAGGGACGAGGGCAACCCCTTTGAAATCGTGCGTATTATCCGCTCTTTTGACCCCTGTCTTGCCTGCGCCGTTCACCTGGTTACTCCTAAAGGCCGGGACCTGGGCAGGTTCCAGGTAGTATAGCACGGAGGAGAGGCGATGATATTTTCAAGGCAAAAACCGTGGGAAGAAATCCTGGGCTACCTGGATGGCGAGGGTAGTATCTTTATCCTGGGCTGTAACGGCTGCGCCGAGGCTTCGGGAAGCGGCGGTCCCGCACAGGTTGCGGAGATGCGAAAGAAGCTGGAGGAAGCTGGAAAGAAGGTCACCGGCACCGCCGTTATTGATTTTTTGTGCCAGAAATCGCTGGTGAAGTCACGGCTGAGGCCCAGGGTGGAGCAGGTAAACGCCGCCGACTCCATACTGGTCATGACCTGCGGGCTCGGCATCCAGGCGGTAGCCGCTGCAGTATCCAAGGTATGTCACCCCGGCTGTGATACCGTTAACCTGGGGGGCAGCCGTGGGGAGTGGGCGGGTAAAGAAAGGTGCCTGGAATGCGGAGAGTGCCTACTGGAGTACACGGGCGGTATCTGCCCGCTCACCGCCTGCACCAAGGGACTGACCAGCGGGCAGTGTGGCGGCGCCTCTAACGGCAAGTGCGAGGTCGACCCGCTGAGGGACTGCGGCTGGGAGCTGATATACCACCGGCTAAAGCAGAAAAACCAGTTGGACAAGCTGAGGGTCTTTATACCCCCCAAGGACTGGAGCCGGATGATGCCCAGCCCCAGGATTATGTCCACCGCCCTGTGGGGGCTGGAACAAACTGACCAGGGGGGAGGATAAGATGAGCCTGAAATCAAGTCTTGAGGCAGGGAAGTTTGTTATCACCACCGAGATTGGTCCGCTCAAGGGAACGGACACTACCGAGATTAGTGAGATAGCGGAGCTGCTGCGGGGCAGGGTGGATGCGGCCAACGCCACTGACCAGCAGAGCTCGGTAATGAGACTGGGGTCGCTGGCTACCTGCCACCTGCTGAAAGAGCACGGGCTGAACCCGGTACTCCAGATGACCTGCCGCGATAGAAACCGCCTGGCGCTTGAGTCTGACCTGCTCTCCGCCCACGTCCTTGGGGTTGAGAACGTACTGGCGATTACCGGTGACCTGCCCTCGCTTGGTGACCACCCCCAAGCCAAGCTGGTCTATGATTTAGATTCGGTGCAGCTCCTGTGGGTTATCGGCAGGCTGAATGCGGGCTACGATATGACGGGCAATGAGCTTGCTGGCAAGACCAACTTCTTCCCCGGGGCGGTGGTGACCCCGATGGGGGACACCGAGGCTAAGCGTGAGCTCCAGCTCTACAAGATGGAGAAGAAGATTGCGGCTGGAGCGAGTTTCTTCCAGACACAGGCGGTCTACGACGCCGATGCCTTTGCCACGTTTATGAAGCGGGTCGAGGGTTTCAAAGTACCCGTCCTGGCTGGTATAATACCACTGAAATCGGCTGGCATGGCGCGCTTCATGAACAAGAACGTCGCCGGTGTCTTTGTCCCGGAGGAGCTGATTGATAAGATGGCTAAGGCTGAGGATAAAGCCGCCGCCGGAATCAGGATTGCCGCCAACCTGATAAGGGAGCTCAAGGACATCTGCCAGGGAGTGCACATAATGGCTATCGGCTGGGAGAAGAAGGTGCCGGAAATCCTTGACGCTGCCGGTCTGTAAAGAGGTCACCGCTATTATCAAGGCAACCAGCGTAATCCTCGCCGGGGAATAGACACCCGCCAGTGCCGCCGGAGAGTTGCTATCCCACAGCACCATTTGACTGATGAAAAACAGAGGACTATCATCGCCCGGTGCGGCAAGTGACGGGTATGGCTACGGCCTGGCTTATAAGCTAGCCTGTGAGCAGCTTGCCAGGACGGATATTAAGCAGCAGTGCGCTAACAGCGGTGCCACGTGCCTGGCACTGGACACGAAAAGGGCAATCGTTGTAGAATATCTGGGCCGGACGTATGAGGTCACCCTTCCCGAAGTCAGGATTTCGCAGGAAGATAGTGATGAAGAGGTCCCGCTGAGGGACAAGATACTCATACTTCACTATCTGGCTCAGGCAAAAGGCACACCGCTATCTGGCAGAATAATAACCTATAAAGAGCTGCCGGAAGGCGCTGTATACTTTCCTACTTTTGCCAAGAGGGCAATAAAGCCGCTGGTTGACTACTTCGGCAGGGAGCCGCATCGTCTGATAGACATATCCAGGATACTGGAGGGCAGCAAGGCAGACTACGGCGATGTGGCAGTAACCATTGGTGCTTTCAAGCGGGTACCGGCAACTCTTGTCCTCTGGCATGGCGATGACGAGTTCCCGCCCCAGGGAAGCATCTTATTTGACAGCAGCATCTCTGATTATCTCTCCACAGAGGATATAACCGTGCTTTGCGAGACAATAGCCTGGCGGCTGGTCAGGCAGCTCAAGGCAGGAGGTGATACCAATAGACGCTGATACCAGGAAGAATCTAGACGAGGTCTTCTCTCATTTCAGAGGCAAGCAGGATGAGCTCATCCCCATACTGCAGGAGGCCCAGGAGAAGTTTAACTACCTGCCGCCGGAGGTGATGCAGGAGATTGCCCGCTTTCTCAAGCTGCCGGCAAGCAGTGTTTTCGGCGTAAGCACCTTTTACGCCCAGTTCAAGCTGGTCCCATCCGGCAAGAGGACGGTCAGGGTCTGCCGGGGGACAGCCTGTCATGTTCGCGGCGGCGCCCGCGTCCTGCGCGAGGTAGAAAAGCGTCTGGGTATCAAGCCGGGTGAGACTACGGACGACCTTGAATACACCCTGGAGACGGTAGCCTGCATCGGCGCCTGTGCCCTGGCGCCGACGATGACCGTTGACAAGGAGACATACGGTCAGATGACGACAAAGAAAGTCGTGGAGGTCTTAGGTGATAGAAGCAAAGCCGGGTAGCAACTCAAAGCGCACCATCTTCCTTTGCCACGGGACCGGCTGTGTTTCCGGCAAGGCGGTTGAGGTACGGGAGGCGCTGGAGAAGGCGGTGGCGGACGAGAAGCTGGAGGGGGTCAGGGTTGACTTCACCGGCTGCCACGGTTTCTGTCAGCAGGGACCAATTGCTTTTATCGAGCCCGATGGAATCTTCTATGCCCACGTTCAGGTCTCTGATGTTCCCGATATAGTGAACTCCCATCTCCGGCACGGGCAGCCGGTAGAGCGCCTGTTCTACCGGGACCCCGTAAGCGGCGAGCCGGTGCCCTATTTCAAAGACATCAACTTCTACCGGAAACAGCAGCGGATTATCCTCAGGAACTGCGGCCGTATCAATCCGGAGAGAATCAGCGATTATGTCGCCGTCGGCGGCTACGAGGCGCTGCGCAAAGCCCTGTTTGAGATGACCCCGGAGAAGGTTATTGACGAGATGAAGCGCTCCGGCTTGCGGGGCAGGGGCGGCGCCGGCTTCCCCACCGGCACGAAGTGGGATTTCTGCCGTACCGCTCCGGGGACGCAGAAGTACATGATATGCAATGCGGACGAGGGGGACCCGGGGGCATTCATGGACCGTAGCACCATGGAGGGCGACCCGCACACCGTTATTGAGGGGATGACCATCGCCGCCTATGCCATCGGCGCCTCCGAGGGCTATATTTACATCAGGGCGGAGTACCCCCTGGCAGTCCAGCGGGTGAAACTGGCAATCAGGCAGGCTGAGGAAATGGGCTTCCTCGGCGAAAATATACTGGGCTCCGGCTTCAGCTTCAAGCTCCACGTGAAAGAGGGGGCTGGCGCTTTCGTCTGCGGCGAGGAGACGGCGCTGATGGCATCCATTGAGGGCAAGCGGGGTATGCCCCGCCCCCGCCCCCCATTCCCCGCCCAGTCCGGTCTCTGGGGCAAGCCGACCAATATCAACAATGTCAAGTCCCTGGCGTCAACGCCGGTCATTATCGGCAAAGGAGCAGAATGGTATGCCCGTATTGGCACCGAGAAGAGTAAGGGTACCGTCGTCTTTGCCTTGACCGGCAAGATTGCCAACGCCGGCCTGGTTGAGGTGCCGATGGGTGTCACGCTTGAGGAGATTATCTATGACATCGGCGGCGGCATCCCCGGCGGCAAGCGGTTCAAGGCAGTCCAGACCGGCGGTCCCTCCGGGGGCTGCCTGCCGGCAAGCCACCTCGCCAAGCCGGTTGACTACGAGACACTGGCTGAGGCTGGCTCCATTGTCGGCTCGGGCGGCATGGTGGTCATGGACGAGGATACCTGCATGGTGGACATCGCCCGCTACTTCCTGTCTTTCACCCAGTCCGAGTCCTGCGGCAAGTGCGTGATGTGCCGGCTGGGAACCAAGCAGATGCTGACTATCCTGGAGAATATCTGCAATGGCAGGGGCAGAATAGAGGACATCCAACTCCTTCTGGACCTAGCAGAGCAGGTCAAAGCCGGCTCACTGTGCGCCCTGGGCGGGACGGCTCCCAACCCGGTGCTCACTACCATCCGCTATTTCAGAGAGGAATATGAGGAGCATATACTCAAGCACCACTGCCGGGCGGCGGTCTGCAAGGGCCTGGTCAGTGCGCCGTGCAGCCATACCTGCCCGGCGGGGATTGATATACCCCGCTACCTCCGGTTTATCGGCGCCGGCAAGCCCGCCGAAGCCGTAGCCGTAATCCGTGAGAAGATACCCTTCCCCGCGGTCTGCGGGCTGGTCTGCTTCCACCCGTGCGAGGCTAAGTGCCGCCGCGCCCAGCTTGACGAGTCAATCGCCATCCGAATGCTCAAGAGGTACGCCGCAGAGCACGATAACGGCGCCTGGAAAGATAGGGTGAAGCCAGTCCCGCCCACCGGCAAGAAGATAGCCATCGCCGGCTCGGGACCGGCGGGGCTGACCTGTGCCTATTATCTGGCGCGGCTGGGGCACTCGGTCACCGTGTTTGAGGCGCTGCCCGAACCGGGCGGGATGATGCGGGTCGCCATCCCTGATTACCGGCTGCCCAAGGATATTCTGCAGGCGGAGATAAAAGAGATTGAGGACGCCGGTGTTGAGATTAGGGTCAACTCGCCGGTGGAGTCAGTAGATAGACTACTTGCTGACGGTTACGGGGCTGTCTTTTTGGCTCTGGGGGCTCATCAGGGGCAGAAAATCGGGGTTGCCGGCGACGATAGCCCCGGGGTGATAGAGTGCGTCAATCTCCTCAGGGATGTCAGCCTGGGCGGGAAGACCCGGGTCGGGGACAGGGTCGCCGTCATCGGCGGCGGCAATGTCGCCATTGACGGGGCAAGGACAGCTCTCCGGCTCGGCGCCAAAGACGTGACCATCTTCTACCGGAGGACAAGAGCCGAGATGCCCGCCAGCCATGAAGAGGTTGAGGAGGCTCTGGGCGAGGGGGTGAAAATTGAGTACCTGGCTGCGCCGTCAAAGATAACCAGCCGCGACGGCAAGCTGGACATGGAGCTGGTCAGGATGGCGCTGGGTGCGATGGATACCAGCGGCCGCAAGCGCCCTGAACCAATCAAGGGCAGCGAGTTTACCAGCAGCTTTGATAGTATTATTGCCGCCATCGGGCAGCGCCCTGACATTCCCCGCAAGCTCAATGTCGCCCTGGGGCGCGGGAATGTCATTGAGGTCAACCCAGATACACTGGCTACCAGCCAGCCGGGGGTCTTTGCCGGCGGTGACGCCGTGACCGGGCCCGCCTCGGTGATTGAGGCAATTGCCACCGGAAGGCAGGCGGCAATCTCCATAGACAGGTACCTGGGCGGCAGCGGTGACATTAAAGAGGCGCTGGCGCCGGTGGAGCAGGCCGGAGCACCGCTGGAAGAGGCTGAGGAAAAGCGGCGGCCAGGGATGCCGACCCTGCCCGTTGAACAGCGGGCAGGCAGCTTTGCACAGGTAGAGCTCGGCTACAGTGACGAGATGGCGATTGAAGAAGCGATGCGCTGCCTGCGCTGCGACCTTGAGGAGCGCGAGTAGCCCGATTACGAGGAGAGCCATGGATAAAATCAGGCTTAATATTGACGGCAGGGATATTGAGGCGAAAAGAGGGTCAACGGTGCTGGAAGCGGCGCTGGGGGCTGGTATCTATATCCCCACCCTGTGCTATGACCGCGACCTTGAACCTTACGGCGGCTGCCGCCTCTGTGTCGTTGAGATTGAGAAGATGCGCGGCCTGCCCACCGCCTGCACCACGCCCGCCACCGAGGGTATGATTGTCCACACCAGCACACCGGTGGTGGATGCCGTGCGCCGCACGGCACTGGAGCTGCTCCTGGCAGACCACCCCTGCGAGTGCCTGCTGTGCAACCGGAGGGAGCGCTGCAAGCCGAATGACATTTGCCTGCGCAGCGTGGCCATTACCGACCGATGCGTCACCTGCCCGGCGAACACGCAGTGCGAGTTGCAGAGGGTGGTTGACTATGTCGGCGTCAACGAGCTGCGCTTCCAGCGGATATTCAAGCAGAAGCCGATTGATACCAGCAACCCCTTCTTTGATATTGACCATAACCGCTGTATCCTCTGCGCCCGCTGCACCCGGACATGCAACGAGATAACCGGCGTCGGGGCGATTGAGATGGCTTACCGGGGTTACTCCATGAAGGTCAGCACCTTCGGCGATAAGCCGCTATTTGATTCCATCTGCCGCTCCTGCGGCGAATGCATGGCGCACTGCCCGGTGGGGGCTATGGCACCCAAGGAGACTCACTGGCCACAGAGAGAGGTAAAGACCACCTGCCCTTATTGCGGCGTCGGCTGCCAGATGTACCTGGGGGTCAGGGATGAGAAGGTGGCAGTTGTCCGCAGTGACCGGAATAACGACGTCAACCGGGGGCGCCTGTGTGTCAAGGGCCGCTTCGGCATCGCCGAGTATGTTTCCCATCCCGAGCGCCTGAAGGAGCCCCTGATTAGGCGGAACGGGGAATTCAGTATTGCCGGCTGGGATGACGCACTGGATGAGGTGGCACTCAGGCTCAGCCGTTACCAGCCGGACGAGGTAGCAGTCATCACCTCAGCCAAGTGCACCAACGAGGACAACTACGTCCTTCAGAAGTTTGCCCGTGCCGTGCTCGGCACCAATAATATTGACCACTGTGCCCGCCTGTGACATGCCCCGACGGTAGCCGGTCTGGCTACAACCTTCGGCAGCGGGGCGATGACCAACTCCATCGGCGATATTTCTGACGCCCGGTGCATCCTGGCTATCGGCACCAACACCACCGAGGCTCACCCGGTAATTGGGTTTTCTGTCAGGAAAGCCGCCCGTAACGGCACGCGTCTCATCGTGGCTAACCCCCGCGAGATTGAGCTTACCCGCAACGCCGAGCTATTTTTACGGCAGCGCCCCGGCAGCGATGTTGCCCTGGTCATGGGCATGTGTCGGGTTATTGTTGACGAGGGACTGGCTGACCAGGCATTTATCGCCGAGCGCTGTGAGAACTTTGATGCCTTCAAGGAGTCCCTCAATAATTTTGACCTTGATTTTGTTGAGAAGACCACCGGCGTGCCCGGGGAGCAGATAGCCGAGGCTGCCCGGGTATATGCCACCAGCCGCCCGGCGGCTATCCTCTATGCGATGGGTATCACCCAGCACTCCCACGGCACGGATAATGTCCTGGCAATTGCCAACCTGGCAATGCTTACCGGCAATATCGGCAGGGCAGGCGCCGGCGTAAACCCGCTGCGGGGTCAGAACAACGTGCAGGGTGCCTGCGACATGGGCGGCCTGCCCACGGTCTACCCGGGCTATCAAGCAGTAACCGACACGGCGGTCCGGGAGAAGTTTGAGGCTGCCTGGGACTGCACACTGCCGGCAAAGCCGGGGCTCACCGTCACCGAGATTCTTGACGCTGCCTACCGGGGGCAAATCAAGGCTATCTACATACTGGGCGAGAACCCGGTGCTGAGCGAAGCCCAGGCGGAGCATGCTGAAGAGGCGCTCAAAAAGCTGGAGTTCCTGGTTGTCCAAGATGTTTTCCTCACCGAGACCGCAAAGCTCGCCCATGTTGTCCTGCCCGGGGTCACCTTCGCCGAGAAGGACGGCACATTCACCAACACCGAGCGGCGGGTGCAGCGGGTGAGGAAGGCAATAGAGCCGGCAGGGAACTCAAGGCCAGACTGGCTCATCACCTGCCAGATAGCGCAGAAGATGGTAAGCAAGGGCTTTGACTTCGCCGACCCCTCCGCTATTATGGACGAGGCCGCCCGGCTCACACCCAGCTATGGCGGCATTTCCTACCGCCGTCTTGAGGAGGGAGGTCTGCAGTGGCCCTGCCCGACTCCGGAGCACCCGGGGACGCCCATCCTCCATACCGAGCGGTTTACCCGGGGCAAGGGGCGTTTCATGCCCGTGGAGTACAGGCCCTCTGCGGAGCTCCCCGATGAGGACTACCCTCTGGTGCTGACCACAGGGCGCAGCCTGTTCCAGTACCACACCGGCACCATGAGCCGGAAGGTGTCAGGCTTGAACAGGTTCCGGGGTGAGGAGCTTGTAGAGATAAACCCGGCGGATGCAATGGCTTCGGGCATCGCTGATGGTGACGCGGTGCGGGTGGTGTCCCGGCGGGGTGAAGTGACGGCTAGAGCCAGGCTCACTGACGTATCACCGCCGGGGGTGGTGTTCATGACCTTTCATTTTGCCGAGAGCCCCACCAATGTGCTGACCAATCCCGCCCTTGACCCCACGGCGAAGATACCCGAGTTCAAGGTATGCGCGGTCAGACTTGAGAAAATCCCCTCCTCCGGCTGATACAGCATCCTCCAGGCTCCAGACCGGCAGTTCCCATTCGCTCCCGATTGGCAGGGTATGTCATTGCGGGCGGAGCGAAACAATCTCAATACGAAGGGATTGCTTCGTCGCAATACTCCTCGCAACGACAACCATGATTGGGCGATAGGGGTCTAGCCATGAACTTGACTTGGCAGTTACGATGCTAGTAAAATAGCATTGTGTGTGCTAGTCCCCCCAAAAATTCATCGAAGGTGTGGAGAATGAAAGATAGAAACATGTGGAATCCCATCGTTGAGACCATGCCCCTGGAGGACCTCAGGAAGCTACAGCTACATAAGTTCAAGAGAATTTTCACCTACGCCTATGAGAAAAGCCCCTTCTACCGCAGAAAGTTTGACCAGGCTGGAATCAAACCCGAAGACATAAAGACATACGACGACATCCGCAGAGTACCCTTCACCGAGAAACAGGAGACAAGGCAAGCCCAGGAGAACAAAGAGCCCTTCCCCTTTGGCGAACTGCTGACCGTACCCGTTGATGAGGTGACCGCCTACCACCAGACGAGCGGCACCACCGGAGTGCCGGTGCGGTACGCCGATACTTGGCAGGACTGGGAGTGGTTCTCCGAGGTCTGGGCATACGCGATGTACTCCCGCGGCTTCAACAAGACTGACCGTATCTATCTGCCCTTCCCCTACCATCTTTTTATCGCCTTCTGGGGCGCCCACTATGCCGCTGAGAAGATTGGCGCGATGGTAATTGCCGGCGGCACGGCACCAACCGAGGAGCGGGTCAAGGAGATGCATGAACTCAAGTGCACCACCGTTGCCTGCACTCCCACCTACGCGCTCAGCCTGGCGGATACAGCAAAAAAAATCGGCATAGACCCCGTTAAGGACATGGCAATCAACAAGATTTTCTGCGCCGGCGAACCCGGGGCTTCCATCCCGGCGACCAAGAAGCGAATTGAAGACGCCTGGGGAGCCAAGGTCTACGATATCCACGGCGCCACCGAGGCACCGCTATGGGCCTTTGAGTGCAAAGAGCAGCGGGGGCTCCACATAAACGAGGCAATGGACTTGGTTGAAATCCTGAACCCGGAGACTTACGAGCCGGTAGGTCCCGGCGAGATAGGCACTGCTGTCGTCACCTCGCTGGACAGGTATGCCATGCCCACGATAAGGTTTGACCTGAAAGACCTTGTCCGCCTGGCTCCGGCAGAAAATCCACCCTGCCCCTGCGGCCGGACTTGGCGGATGATGGTGGGCGGCATAATCGGGCGGAGGGACGATATATCAAAGGTCAGGGGGGTCCTATTCTCCCCCAGCAGCGTAGAAGAGGCGGTGAGAAGGGTGCCGGAGCTCTCCAACGAGTACGAACTCGTTGTCTTCCAGAAGAACGACTACGATAATATTCTGGTGAAGGTCGAGGCATTACCGGAATTCGCCCAGGACACGGAACGTATCAAGGAAAAGCTGGTCAGGGAGCTGAGGAATACCACCCAGTTGAGGTGTGATGTTGAGTTCCACCCCTATGGCAGCTTGCCCCGTTACGAGGTTAAAGCCAAGAGATTCAAGGACTTGAGGAAATCTCACTAGACCACGCTGTCTTTTCTAAGCCACTGGTCTTCGGATAATAAATTCGGGGGGCATAGAGACATGGTATCTAAATATGACTATCTTAAGGAATTTGACACCAGAATCAAGCTCATAGAGGGAGCGGCTAAAGAGCTAATCAGCCTTGCCGAAGAAAAGGATGTACCGGCGGTTAACCGGAATGCCACTCGCATCCTCGCCTCAACAAACCTGCTCAAGATGCAAATATCCGACATACTGGACTTCGGGATTTAGCCGCTAACTACAGGTGTGTCTGCACGGAGGTATATTTGATTGTCTGACAAAGAAGAAAAGATACTGGTGTATGACCCTAACCTGTGCACGGGCTGTATGCGCTGCATGACAACGTGTTCCACCTACAATATTGGAGCGACGAGCCTGTCCAAATCACGCATTCAGATTGCCAGGCACGAGGGTTACGCCACCACCGGTATTGACGAGGAGTCAGAGCTCATTTTTGAAGCCCTTGCCTGCCGGCAGTGTGACAAACCGTACTGCATGTATTTTTGCCCCACGCGGGCAATCAGCCGGAACAAAGAGACCGGCGCCATGACCATCAACTACGACAGGTGCATTGGCTGCCGGATGTGCATGGTGGGCTGTCCCTTCGGCGCCATCACCTATGACGCGGACAGGAAGCGGGTTATGAAGTGTGAGCTCTGCCAGGGAGACCCGCAGTGTGTAAAGTTCTGCCCGGTTGAGGCATTAAAGTTTTTACCCAAGAGTTTCGCTCACATGCCGAAGAGGGACCGTCTGGCAAGGAGAATGATTGAGCTCGAGCCAAGAGTTGCCGAAGAGGTCCCCCCGAGGGAGTAGATAAATACCAGTTCCCAGGGGATATGCCGGGAAATGCACTTTTATATCTTTAACCAGGACGAAAGCCCGGACCATGCCTGCTAAGAAGTGTTCCTCGCGAGCCGGCGGTGGGTATCTACAGGGGTAAGACGGTGCCGTTGGACTAAATACTTCCGGACTAGTGGTTCTGCTCATTCTTGGTTGTTAGGACGTGTCATTGCGA
>CAYUBP010000004.1:0-18021 GCA_964443115.1 uncultured Dehalococcoidales bacterium
TACACCCTATCCTACACTCTTTCCCTACACGACGCTCTTCCGATCTTTCAGACGGAGAGGTAAATGAAAAAGACTGTTTTATTAATAGTAGCCTGTTTACTTACGCTGGCGCTGGTGTTAGCCCCGCCCGCAATGGCAGCTAACGCTACTACTTCAGTCCATGTCGTGAAGTATGCGAGCGACGGCACGATAATCGCCGAGACGACCAAGACCTATGAATGGCTGCGGGACAACCTGCCTCAACAGGGGGACGGGAAGACCCACTACTACCATCAGGGGCCCATCTTTGAAGGGGATGTGTGGGACCCTGCGGAGACGAATAACCTAAAAGATAAAGGCGCAGTCAAGGGTACCGCCGTGAAAGACCTCTGCGACCTTGTCGGCGGCATGTCACCCGGCAACGAAATCATGCTGAGAGCCGTTGATGGCTGGCACACGGAGTTCGCCTATGAGAACATCTATGAGCCAAGGGATGAGCAGGGGGTAATCGCCCTCTGCTGGTATAGCGGGGAGGATGCCCTGTTCGGGGAACGCTACGGCGAGGGCTATACCCCGAGCTATTACACCGCCATGCAGATAGTAATTATGGCAGGCACAACGAATGCCGACGGCAATTACGTCTTCGGCAACTCCGACATGAAGCTATGCCTGCCGGACGAAAGGTACCAGCACTTCTACGAGGGCTTGCCCAGTACCAACGGGCTGTCCGGCAAATGGATTTGCGAAGTCGCCATCTACAGCGGCGAGGCGCCGGTCAAGCCGGGAGAAAAGCTGCCAACTGATGATACAACACCCGATGACGGTCAATCTCCGTTAATTCCGATAGCGATTGGCATCGCCGGCGTGGTTATTATCGGCGGGAGCGCCTTCGCTTTGTCAAGGAGGAAGCGAAGTTAATGAAGAGCAACGGCAAAAACAGGTGGGCTGTTATTGGTCTTATACTGGGTGCGATCCTTATTGTTGCCGCCGCCGGGTATTATGCATGGGGTGGCACAAAGGAAGAGCCGATTGACTGGGAGGTGACGCTGGTCGGCAGCAACGGCGAACAGCAGGTCTTAAGCTATGACGATATACGCGACCTGCCCTACGAGGAAGCCCGCGGCGGTTTCTTTACCACGGTGGGCGTGATTAATGGCCCCTACGAGGTCAGGGGAGTGCTCCTGACCGAGCTGTGCGAGCTGGTTGGCGGGGTAACTCCGTCAGATGTGGTGGCGATATCGGCAGACGATGGATACTCCATGGTCTTTGACTATGACCAGCTATTCGGCGATATAGAGACCTACGACCCGGTGACAATGCACGAGGTGCCACACGAGTGGCTTACCGTGCTGCTTACTTATGAGCAGGATGGCAAGACCCTGTCACATAATGACGGCAGACCGTTGCGTGTAGCGGTTGCCGGCAGCGAGGCTCTCCTGACCGAAGGGCACAACTGGGTTAAGTGGGTAAATAAAATAGAGGTAATCAACCTACAGTAGAACATAATGGGAAAAATCACGTTGTTAAGAATGGTAAGAAGGTATACCCCGTTCCTGTTAATACTGGCAATACTGGCTTCCCTTACCGCCCCCGCCGCCTGTTCGTGTAACAGGGCGGCGAAGACCGAACTGAGAGTGCTCTGCGCAGGCAGCCTCATGGTGCCAATGGAAGCCATTGAGGCTGCCTATGAAGCAAGGTATCCGGACATAGACGTGCTTGTTGAGGGGCATGGCAGCATACAGGTAATCCGGCATGTTACCGAGCTATACGAGGAATCGGACGTAGTAGCGGTGGCTGATTCTTCACTGATTCCGATGATGATGTACGGGGTTACCATGCCGGATACAGATAACAGCTACGCATCATGGCACGTAGAGTTTGCTGCTAATTCCCTGGGCATAGCTTACACATCAACCAGCGCCTATGCCAGCGAGATAAATGAGAGCAACTGGTATGAAGTCCTGAGCAGAACCGGCGTAAGGCTCGGTATCTCTGACCCCAGGCTTGATGCCTGCGGTTACCGCGCTCTCATGCTTTTATACCTGGCACAGTCCTATTACAGCGACAGCACCATTTTTGAAGATGTGCTCGGCATGTTTAATCCGCCCCTGGAAATACGTCAGGGTGAGACGGCAGCCACGATAGCGGTGCCCGAAGTCCTCAATCCCTTAAGCGAGAGGATTAGCCTGCGTGGTTCCAGCATCAGGCTGCTGGCGTTACTTGAGTCCGGGGACATAGACTATTCTTTTGAGTACCGGAGTGTTGCTGAGCAACATAACCTGAATTATTTGAGTTTGCCTCAGGAAATCAACCTCAGTGCCATTGAAAGGGCAGACGTATATAGACAGGTCAACTGCCGGATGGACTTCCAGCGCTTTGAATCCGTGCAACCCGAGTTCACCGGGCAGCCGATAATTTACGGTGTAACTATCCCCGCCAACGCCCCGCACTACGAGGCGGCGGTCAGGTTTCTGGAGTTTATGCTGGGCGCAGAGGGCCAGCAAATCTTCAGCCAGAAGCATCACCCGCCGCTAGCGCCTGCCAGGGCGGATGACATTAATAAGGTACCGGCGGAGCTGGTACCGCTGCTGCAACAGTGATAGGTAAGCCGGGGGGGATAAGGGCGCCGAATATGACCAGGTTGAAAGCTAATAAATTCACGCTGGGCTTTATTCTGCTCGGGTTGCTCATCCTGCTCTTCATTGCTGTGCCCCTGGGCAAAATGATTTTCGGCTCTGATATAGGCATACTGTGGCAGACTTTTCTCGACCCGGCCGTATCCAGCGCCATATGGCTGACACTTTACTCGGCTCTTATCGCTACTGCTGTGGGCTGTCTGCTCGGAGTACCGCTAGCCTATCTTCTGGCACGGCATAATTTCGCAGGCAAGAGCTTTTTAGAAGGGCTTATTGACCTGCCTATTGTCGTGCCGCATACTGCTGCCGGCATCGCCCTGCTATTTGTCTTCGGGCGCAACTTTCTGATAGGGGAAGCCTTTGAAAGCATAGGACTACGCTTTGTGGACTCAACGGCGGGTATTGTCATCGCCATGCTCTTTGTCAGTGTCCCTTTCCTGATAGATTCCGCCAAAGAAGGTTTTAAGAAGGTGGATGTCAGGCTGGAAAAAGTAGCCCGTGGTCTGGGTGCATCGCCAGGTCAGGTGTTTTTCCGGGTAACCCTGCCGCTCGCCTGGCGCAGCATCCTATCTGGCAATATCATGATGTGGGCAAGGGGCATCAGCGAGTTCGGGGCGGTCATAATCCTGACCTATCACCCCATGATTGCCCCTGTCCTGATATACGAGCGGCTTGAGACACACGGATTAGAATATGCCCAGCCTATCGCTGCACTGCTCATTATTATCAGTGTTATTATCTTCTTCGGCTTGCGGGCGCTGTTCTACCGGAAGGAAAAACAATGATAGCACTGAAAGACCTTGCTGTGGAGCTGGGCGGTTTTACACTGCATGATATTAACCTGGAGATAAACGAGGGCGAATATTTCATTATCGTTGGACCCACCGGGGCGGGCAAGACCGTTCTGCTAGAGTCAATTGCCGGGCTCTATAAGGTCACAAGGGGAGGATTGTGGCTCAGGGGAGATAATATCACCCATCTTGAGCCTGAAAGACGCCGGATAAGCATCATGTATCAGGACTACTCCCTCTTTCCGCACCTCAGTGTAAGAGACAACATCATCTTCGGGCTGAGATTGCGTAAGAAAAGCCAGCGGGAAATAAACGAAGCTCTGGAGTGGATTGTCAGTACACTGGCAATTTCCCATCTCCTGTCCCGGAAGCCGGAGACATTGAGCGGCGGCGAGCGGCAGAAGGTGTCGCTGGCGAGGGCTTTGGTTATCAAACCGGACGTTCTACTGCTTGATGAGCCGCTGGCAGCGCTTGACCCGGAGACAAGGGAGAGGTTACGCGGAGAACTCAGGCAGATTCACCGGACGTTTGGTATTACCACCATACACGTAACCCATGACTTTGAGGAAGCCATGTCGCTCGGCGACCGTATCGCTGTCCTCGGCGAAGGCGGCGTGAAGCAGGTAGGTACCCCCCAGCAGGTATTCCAGCAACCGAACTCGGAGTTCGTGGCGCGTTTTGTAATGGCGAGGAATATTTTTGCCGGTGAAGTGAAAATGGTCAATGGTCTTCGCATATTTGAATGCAAAGGCGTTGATTTTATAGTTAACGCCGCTGGGATAAGCGGTAGCTGCTATACCATGATACGCCCGGAGAATATAACCGTTTCCCCGGAGTCAGGTCATGCTGAGACGCCAAACTGCTTCTATGGCAGAATCGTTGGTATTGTAGATATGGGAGCGGTATTTTCGGTTACTGTTGAGATGCCGCTTGAAATGTCATGCCTGATGATGCGCCACACGTTTGAACAGGCAGGGCTGATGTATCAGCAGCAGGTGTACCTGTCTTTCCACCCCTCGGCTGTGCATGTATTTAAGTAGGGAGCAGGGCATAAGAGGTGTATTACCGTCAGTCTACGCCGAGCATTACATTGGAGGCTTTAATGATGGCATAGACCTCTTTACCTGCCGAAAGCCTCAGTTTTTCCGCAGACTCTTTGGTGATTATAGAGACTATTTCGGAGCCGCCCGGCAGCTCTACCAGGACTTCAGTGTTGACCGCACCCGGCTTGACCTGCTTCACCCTGCCTTTCAGTATGTTACGAGCGCTTATCTTCATTTCCCACCTCCCAATTGATAGGACGGAATGAAGTCTTATATACATGGTATACGTGCAAGTGCCGGGTGTCAAGTACTGCAATGTCTGATATTGGACTTTGTTTAATCATTAGTTGTAACCTGATTCGTATCTCGCCTGGATTCAGTAAAGGAGACAGACTGGCGGACCTTCGGCAGGTCTAAGAGGGGCGTAAGCCCCTCTTTCCATTATTCCCCTGTTCCCCCCTTCCTTTGGTAAAGGAAGGGGGGAACAGGGGGGATGGATTTGCACAACCTCGTGTTGAGAGTGCACCCTGATATAAGCTATAATCCACAGGGAGGGAAATGTGCTCAAGAGTCATAGCTGCGGCGAGCTGGGACGGAAACATACTGGTTTAAAGGTGAACCTGGCGGGATGGGTAGACCGCCGCCGCGACCACGGCGGTCTTATTTTTATTGACCTGCGGGACAGGGAGGGTGTTGTCCAGGTGGTATTTAACCCCGAAATATCCAGGGAGTGCCATGAAATCGCCGACGGCATGCGCAATGAATACGTGGTCTGGGTGAGCGGGGAGGTCTCTCCGCGTCCGAAGGGCACGGAGAACCCGAAGCTGGCTACCGGCGAGGTTGAGGTTATTGCTTCAGAAACGAGGATTCTGGGTACGGCGATGACGCCGCCATTTTACATAAACGAAGAGACCGATGTAGACGAGGGCCTCCGCCTGAAATATCGTTATTTAGACCTGCGCCGCCCGAAGATGAAAGACAACCTTGTCTTGCGCCACCGGGTGATGAAGTTCATTCGTGATTTCCTTGATGAACGCGGGTTTCTTGAGGTGGAGACGCCGGTGCTGATTAAGAGCACGCCGGAGGGGGCGCGGGACTATCTCGTGCCGAGCCGCGTCCATGCCGGCAAGTTCTATGCCCTTCCCCAGTCGCCGCAGCAGCTCAAGCAGTTATTGATGGTGGCTGGCGTAGAAAAGTACTTCCAGATTGCGCGGTGCTTCCGGGACGAGGACACGCGGGCTGACCGCCAGCCGGAGTTCACCCAGCTTGACATGGAGATGAGCTTTATTGACGAGGAGGACATCCTGAAGCTCACCGAGGAGCTTTTTACGTCAATGGTGGCAGCCTTGAGACCGGGGATGCGGGTGATAACCCCCTTCCCGCGCCTGAGCTACGCCGAGGCGATGAGCCGCTACGGCACTGACAAGCCGGATTTGCGCTTCGGGCTGGAACTGGCGGACATCTCCGACATTGCCGCCGGGTCAAGCTTTTCGGTGTTTAAGTCGGCGGTTGATGGCGGCGGCGTAGTGAAGGGGTTGTGTGCCCCGGGTTGCGCTACCTACAGCCGGAGCCAGATTGAGGAACTCAACAAGCTGGTGCAGAGCTTAGGGGCGCCTGGTGTAGTGACAATTGCGCTTGGCAGTGAAGCTGGCAGACTGGAGACGCTGACCGGTGATATGATAAAGTCGGTGGCAGCCAGGTTTTTCACGCTAGAACAGGTGAAGGAGATGGCGCAGCGGCAGGGGGCGAAAAGGGGTGACCTTCTCATGATTGTCGCCGGGAAGCCGGAGATGGTAAATATGGTGCTTGATGAGCTGCGCCGTGAGATGGGGCGGCGGCTTAAATTAGCTGACTCCAGCCTTCTGGCTTTTGCCTTTGTCCGCAATTTCCCGCTGCTGAGGTGGGATAAAGACGCAGGGCGGTGGGACTCGGAGCACCATCCGTTTACGGCGCCTCTGGACGAAGACGTCTCAATTCTGGGAGGTACTCCGGAGAAAGTGCGCGGAAGGCACTATGATATAGTCTGTAACGGGTACGAGGTAGGCGGCGGCAGCATAAGGATTCATACTGCCGAGCTTCAGAGGCGGATATTTCGCCTGCTGGGCTATACCGATGAGGAGACTGAAGAGCGGTTCGGGCACCTGCTGACGGCATTTGACTACGGTGCCCCGCCCCACGGGGGTATCGCCCTCGGTCTTGACCGCCTGCTGATGCTGCTGGTGGGGGCAGAGACTATCAGGGAAGTGATTGCCTTTCCCAAGAACCAGAGCGCCGTTGATTTGACTTTCAATGCCCCGTCGCCGGTCACTGAAGCGCAGCTCAAAGAATTGCATATACGTTTACGGGAGGAAGAGTGAAGGTAACCAGAGAGAAGACAGAGAACCGTCAGGTATATTTGACCATTGAGATGGAGCCTGCCGAGGTTGAGGCGGCTCTGGAGAAGTCCTATCAGAGGTTGGTAAAAAAAGCCAGCGTTCCCGGTTTCCGTAAGGGGAAAGCCCCCCGGGCAATACTGGAGCGCCACATTGGCAAGGAGAGCCTGCTTGATGACGCCCTGGATAACATGGTTCCCGAGGCTTACCAGCGGGCGCTAAAAGAGCAGGAGATTGAGGCTATCACCCGGCCGGGTATTGAGGTAATACAGACGGAGCCGGTGGTATTCAAAGCCGTGGTGCCGCTGGCGCCGGTAGTTGAAGCTGGTGACTACCGGAGCATAAAGGTGTCGCCGGAGCCGGTAAAAGTGACCGATGATGATGTGAACGCGGTCATTGAGGAGCTGCGCCACCAGCAGGCTATTTGGGAGCCTGTGGGGCGCCCGGTGGAGGCTGACGATATGGTGGTCATGGATATAGAGAGCACAATAGACGGCAGCCCGTTTGTCAACCGGAAGGCAATTCAATATAAGGTCGTCCCCGGCGCAAATGCGCCGGCGCCCGGATTCAGCGAAAAGCTGGTCGGTATGGAGCGGGACGGAGAGCAGGAGTTTGTCCTTGAATATCCCTCAGACTACCCGCGTGCCGAGCTGGCGGGGAAGAGCGCCTCGTTCAAGGTGAAGGTTACCGAGGTAAAGCAGGAGAAGCTGCCCGAGCTTAATGATGAGTTTGCCCAGGCTGTTGGCGCCGATTTTAAGACCGTGGATGCGCTGCGACAGGAAATCATGAAGGGGCTAACGAGCAGGGCGGAGGATAGGGCAAGGGCAGAGCTTGAGGAGCGGGTGGTTGAAGCCGCCACGAGCCAGTCCAGGGTGGAGTTCCCGACGGTGCTGGTGGATATGGAGGTTGACCGTCTGCTTAACCAGCAGATGCAGCGCTGGCAGAGAGGGGAGCGGGGCGTGGACGAATACCTGAAGGCTATGAACAAGACGGAGGAGCAGCTCCGGGAAGAGCTGCTCCCGCTGGCAACTCAGAGGGTCACCCGGTCTCTGGTGCTGGACAAGATTGCCGGGGTGGAGAAGATTGAGGCTGTCGGCACTGAGATAGACTCCGAGATTGAGAAGATGACCGAAGGTGCTGAGAACAAAGAGGAGCTGGGGCGTTTTCTGAATAATCCACAGTCCCGTGAGGCAATCGGGCAGTCGCTGGTGACGCGTAAGACCATACAGAGACTCGTGGAGATAGCTACTGGCTCGCCTGAGGAGGCTTGATGCCGGCTAGCATTGGCGCGGCAATTGTTAAGAGCGTCTGTTTCATGTGCCGCATCACCGGGTGTTGAAGGCTTGAACTATCCGGCGCTAAATTATAAACTAGAGATTAGGAGGGGCAAGATGAAAATAGAGCCGACAAATATCATACCTGGCGTGATTGAAAGCGGTCCGAGAGGGGAAAGAACCTGGGATATATACTCCCTGCTCTTAAAAGAGCGTATTGTTATGCTGTTCACACCGATTACCGACCCGGTGGCTAATACCATAATCGCCCAGCTTCTCTATCTGGAACGGGAAGACCCGGACAGGGATATAAACATGTATATTCAGAGCCCAGGCGGCCTGATTAGCGCCGGGCTGGCAATCTATGATACCATGCAGCTTATCCGCCCGCCGGTGTCAACCATCTGTGTCGGCATGGCGGCGAGTATGGGTACGGTGCTGCTCTGCGCCGGCGCCAAGGGGAAGCGCTACGCCCTTCCCCACGCTACCATCCATATGCACCAGGCTGTGGGCGGCGCCCAGGGGCAGGCGGCTGATATCGTGATTGCTGCCCGCGAGATTATGCGGCAGCAGGATGTAATTAAAGAGATACTGAGCAAGCACACCAGCCAGCCTCTGGACAAGATTGCTCATGATACTGACCGTGACTTTTATCTCAACCCGCAGCAGGCGGTTGAGTATCGCCTCATTGACGAGGTGCTGTACAAGGCGGATGCGGACAAAGCCAAGACCGACAAGGCGTAATCACATAGGTCTTCCATAGAGCTGACGGTAATGCTGAGATAGCCGGTTGAGTGTGGGGAAGCCCTGTCTCGTCCCCAGTTCGGTGATACAGAAGCGTGCCATAATGCTGGCGAGGCGCCCGCACTCTGCGGGGCGCTTGTGGTTCAGGATACCGTAAAGAAAGCCGGCGGCGAAAGCGTCTCCGGCACCAGTAGTATCTACCTCAGTTGCAGTTTCCCCGCTTGGCGGCTCAACCACATATTCATTACTGGAGTCTTTGATGTAGGCGATGGCGGTGACTTCGTGCCGGCTGGTGCCCTTGCCTGTAGGAAGGGCCATCCCTTTACCCATGGTAACTGCGACCATATGGCAGCCCCGATTGATGCAGGTCTCTGCGCTGGCTATTATGTCCTGACCGGTGAGATGCGTTAGCTCTTCCCGGTTGATAAAAAGGACATAGGTGCGGGCAAGGATGGGGCTAAGGCTGTCCAGTCCGCGGGCGGCATACAGCGCCCCCGGGGCAAAGCTAACGTTGACCTGGGAGTCCAGCATCTCCATCAGCTCCAGCGTCATCTGGAACTGCCGTTCACCAACGAATGAAGATAGGTGGAGGATTCTTGCCTGTTTGATGTACGCCAGGTCAAGCAGGTCAATTGCCAGTTGATTATTAGCCCCGGGTATGACATAGAGGGAGCGCTGCCCCGTCCGGTCGCTGAGGCAGAGCACGGCGCCTGTTCTTGTCCCGGGCTTTATTTTAATCTGGCTGACATCCACCCCCGCTTTCTGGAAGTCCCGGAGCATTACCGTGCCGTCGGCATCATCACCGACGGCGCCGACAAACCCGGTGGTTACCCCCAGCCGGGATAGACCGTATATGGTATTGGCGGCTGAGCCGCCGGGGGATGATATGACCGTGTCCACCACCGTCTCGCCGTCAGTGAGTATACGGTCTACGCGGTGGATGTGGTCCATGTTGAGGGCTCCCAGCCCGATAACCTCAATGCTCACTTTTTAACCCTATCCCCCATAGTCCCCCTTCCCCTTGTCAAGGGGAAGGGGGAAATGTCTTTTTAGAAGAGGGACTTTGCCCCTCTTAGACACCCCAGGCTGTTACCAGCTATTCGAACTCGTGTGATATCTTTTCCCAAACAGAGGTAATATGCCTCGCCATGCTCTTGAGGTATTCGTTGCAAATATTAACATCTTCAGGCTTTACTTCCCCCGTTTTGTTTGGAAGTATAATAAATACCTTGTGGTCTTCATAATCTAATGGTTGTGTTCCTGAGCCTGCTTGTTCCGAACCTATGGGAACAAGGTAATGATGGGTTGCCATATTTCTATAGCTACTAACTTTAATAAACCATGTCTTGGTTCGTTCCGCTTTGATATCATCGTAGATTTCTTGGGGCAACTTCTCCATGAATTTATTTGTATTTCTAGTATCCCAGCGGACTTTCTCTGGGTTTAAAGCTAAATCATAAGCATAGATAATGTTTAGCTCTTGTAAGAGAGTATCATGTGCCGACATTAATTCGAAAAAGAATGCGCCTAGATTCCATTCTAACAGTCTATGGGCAAGTAGTGGTAGCCCGCATTCATCTGGCATACTAGCTGCGCCGAGAACTTGTCTGCAAAAATAGTCAGAACCATCCAGTTTGAGCCTTGTGGAAAAGTGGAAACTCTGCCACAAATCTTGTTGTCTACCATCTGCATTCTTTAATTTACGATATTGGTAAGAGCCTTTGACAATTTCAATAAGAGGGTCTTTTAGCCAATCTTCAATATCCGTCATATTTTTACCCCAGTTTCCCCGCCTCTTCTCTTACCAGTCGTCTTATTCGCTTGTGGGTCTTGATGACCTCGTCCAGGTCTTTCCTGCCGGATAGCCACTGGAAGTTGCCCCGGTCTCCCTTGCCGCCTGCCTGTTCTTTATCTTTGACTGTTTTCTCCACCGCCTTGCGCTGACCCTTTTGCCAGGCAGTTAGCACCTCGCTGAGGTCGGCGATTGAGGTAGAGGCAAGCCCAATCGTGGCGTGGGGGATGGCGTACTCGTTGGCGTTAAAGGCGATTGCCAGCCCGCCTGCGCTGTCCACCTGCTGGAACATCCTGAAGTCGGTGATGCTGTCGCCGACCACCACCCACCGGGATGGCGGCTGGCTGTGCTTTTCAGCAAACCTTTCCAGAGCGGCTGTCTTGCGCCGCCCGCCAACCGGCTTGACCTCCCTTATAGCGCTGCCGATTTCGGTGGACGGCAGCTTCTGCCAGAAGAAGCCGTCCAGGTACTGCTTGAGACGGCTTTCATCGGCAGCCATGTTCAGGATTTCCCGCTCCGCCTGCTGAAGCATCTGGTATTCCTCTTTGCCCAGGGACTGGCGCATCCTGTCCAGGGGGAACGGCGTGCAGGCGACGTTGTGGGCATAGATACCCAGCTTGTGGGTGATGTGAATGGCGTATTGCTCGTAGGTGGTGGTGATGCAGAAGACCTTCCAGCCGCCGAGCAGCAGCCGGGAGACGAGATTTTCGGCACCGCCGGTGAAGGCAGCTTCAGCCGCCAGCCGGGCAATATCCGCCTCGGAGATGCCGTGCAGTATGAGAAAAGGGACGATGAGCGCCAGGGTATCCCCCGGCTCATAGCCTGCCTTCTCTTCCAGGGTGAGCAGGTCGTCATAGCGGCTGATAGCCTCAAAGACCCTGTCCCCATCGGGAAAGAGCTTCATCAGGTCGTAGGCATTGTCCCGGGGCGATAGCGGCCCTTCAAGGTCAAAGGCAATAAAGTTTGTCATATAAGCCTGTTTATCTCGCCGGTCATATCATACCCCATAATCGTCCGGTTGTCAGCATCAACGACTGTCTGATTTTCTGTTATCTTTATCCTGCCCTGGCTGAATGCCCTGATGGTGGCGATTATCAGCGGGAACTCCCTTTTCAGCCCGTGCCGGCGTATAGCCCGGAACAGGGGGTTATTTTCGCCCTGCGTATTTTTGATTTCGGCAACCGGCTTTACCTCTACCTGCCGCCAGTACCTGTCAAAGGGTCTGCCCCTGATGGGGAAGGTGCAGTAAGCGACCACGGGCCCCCTGTCCAGCTCCGGGGTTACCAGGTGCATCATCACGCCGGTCTGCTCGGCATTGGTATCAATCAGCTGCCAGATTACCTCCTGCCAGGTGCCGGTCGGCCCGCAGGGGGCAGCCGGGTGGAGGTTAATCATGTTGTACCTCCGGCACATCTCCTCGCCCACAATCAGCATGTAGCCGGCGAGGACGCATAGGTCGGGATGAAAGCCGCTCAGCCGGCTCATTACCTCCTGGTCGTATTCCAGCCGGAGTTGGGGTAGGGTTGCTGTCTGAGTGGTTTCTCTAGCTGCCCTGAAGCGCTGGTAGGAGAAGGAGACAAGCGGGATATGAGAGCTCTGCACCAGCCTGAGGAACCGGTCGCTTTCGGCAGATTCTCCCTGCTCACGGCTGCTGAAGACGAAGGCTATCTCAGCCTTAATATCACCCTGCAGGATATTATCGTGTACTGCCTTCAACAGGGCTCGGGCAGCCCTGTCCCTTCCCGTGGAAAACCAGCCAAGCTGATAGATTTAACTCACCCCCTGAGCACCATCTCCTTCAGGGAGAGGGTGCGATAATTTTCTTAAGAGGGGCTAGCGCCCCTCTTTAACACCCGCTTTTCTCCCTTTCCCCCCAACAAGGGGAAGGAGAAAGTTGTTCTAAAGAGGGCTTTGCCTTCTTAGACAACTATTAGAACCTTCGTCTTACCCGTGCCCAGGCGCTGTGGACATAGGTGAGCGGGCTGGCAGGGCGCCCCGAGATTGTGCCTTGTCTAAGGGCGGTAATAAAGCCATTCCTGCCGTCAAACTCCGGCATCTCAACATAAGCCTTGCCGATTTCGCCCGGGATGTGGGCGTCGCTGCCGGCAGTCCGGGCGATGCCGTGTTTATCGGCGAAGTGCCTTGCCTTCGCCGCAGCCCACGGGAGGAGGTTCTTGGAGTTGTAGACTTCAATGGCGTCAATCTTACCCGCCAGCCCCAGCACGTGCTTGCGCATGGCGGACTGCCTGATGTCAAATGGATGCGGTATGCATACCAGCCCGTCCTGAGCCCTGATTTGAGACAGCGTTTCTTCAACGGAGAGGCCGCTGGGGATAGTCTCTTTAAGGAACATGCCCATGATTTCGCCGTGCGGGGTCAGAATCTCCTCGGCAATGATTACGGGGAACGGCGCCAGACCCTGCATTTTCACCGCACCCTTAATAGTCCCGTGGTCAGCAATAGCGATGCAGTTGATGCCCCTGTCCCGGCAGCGGTCTATAATCTCCTCCAGCGGGGTATTGCAGTCCATGGAATATTTGGTGTGAATGTGCAGGTCAGCTTTCAGCAATTTTTACTCCTAGCTTTCGTAGACCTTGCTGGCGCCGGTGATTACACGGGGCCTGCCGGCTTCCATGACGGCGATATCCTCAATCCTTATCCCTCCCCACCCGGGAAGGTATATGCCCGGCTCAATGGTAAAGACCATGCCATCAGCCAGGCGGTCCTGTGATTTGGGGCCGAGCCGGGGCAGTTCGTGGGTAGCCAGTCCGACGCCGTGCCCCAGCCCGTGACCGAAAGCATTAGCGTAGCCTGCCTCGGCAATAAATGTTCTTGCCAGATTGTCAGCCTCGGCGCCGCTCATGCCTTCTTTGATTGTTGCCAGTGCCGTTAGCTGGGCGCCGAGGACGATGTCGTATATCTTCCTCAGCTTATCGTCGGCGGCACCAGCCCAGATGGTGCGGCTCAGGTCGCTGGAGTAACCCTGATAGCGGGCGCCGATGTCAATGACCACCGGCTCTCCGGGGGCTATGGCGTGTAATGAGGGCCTGGCATGGGGCAGGGCGGCGTTGGCGCCGGCAGCTACGATAACCTCAAAGGGGACGGGCTGGCTACCCTGCTCCCGCATAGACTTCTCTATCTCCCATGCCAGTTCGTTCTCCGTCGTGCCGGCGCGGATAACAGTCCGGGCATGGCTAAAAGCCAGGTCGGCAATATCCACGGCTCGGGTAATAAGCTCAATCTCTGCAGGCTCCTTTATCGCCCGCAGCGAGGCGACCAGTCCGGTGGTAGCTGCCAGCCTGGGTTTTGATTGCTTCAGCGCATCGGCAAGCTGGCGGTAAGCGGCGAAGCTAATATCGTCAGCTTCAAATCCTAATCTGGCGAGGTTAAGGTCGTTGACCAGTCTCGGGAACCAGTCGCCGGTCTCGCCGGCTATCTGGAAAATCTCATAGTCCGCAGCCTGCCGCTTTGCCTGTTCCACATACCGGAAGTCAGTAGCCAGGATAGCCTGCTCCGGCGTGATAAGCAGGAAGCCCGCCGAGCCGTCAAAACCGGAGAGGTAGTGCCTGTTCTCCGGCTGGGAGACAAAGATGCCGTCAAGCTCCTTATCTGCCAGTGCCCGGCGCAGCCGCGCCAGCCGGTTAGCTGTCTTTAGAGTCATCGTTTGTTTCACGTGCCAGCGGGTGGGCTGACAGGTAGACCTTTCTTGCCTGGCTCTTGGTGACGTGGGTGTAAATCTGGGTGGATGACAGCCGGGCATGCCCCAGCAGCTCCTGGACGACCCTGAGGTCAGCGCCGCCGTCAAGCAGGTGGGTGGCAAAGGTGTGGCGCAGCATGTGGGGATGGACCCTCTTATTGATGCCCGCCGCCCCGGCATAGCGCTCCAGCATTAGCTGCACGCTTCTTGCCGTGAGCCGCCCGCCGTCGCGGTTGAGAAAGAGGGCGCCGGTCTTTCTCCTGCCCGTCAGCCGGTTTCTGCCATCATTGATATAGTTCATAAGGGCTTCGGCGGCAGGCTTGCCGATGAGCCCCACCCGCTCCTTGGAGCCCTTGCCCCATACCCGCAGCTCGCGGTTGTCAAGGTTGACCTGCCCCATGTCCAGCCGCACCAGCTCGCTTACCCGGAGACCGGAGGCGTAGAGCAACTCAAGCAACGCGCGGTCGCGCTGCCCCTGCGGCGTGGAAAGGTCGGGAGCGTCCAGCAGCCGCTTCATCTCCTCGGCGGTGAGGAATGACGGCAGGCGCCTGTCCAGCTTGGGCGAGGTGGTATTGGCGATGGGGTTGGCGGATACGACTCCTTCCTGAAGCAGGTAGCGGTAGAAAGAGCGAATTGCCGATAGCTTGCGGGCGATGCTTACTTTGACGATGCCCTTGCCCATAAGCTGTGAAAGGTATGCGCGCAGCACCTGCCGGTCAACCTCCGCTAGCGAGCTGACATCTTTGGCTTTAAGGAACCGGAAAAAGTCCAGCAGGTCGGCGGTGTAGTTGCGCACCGTGTAGGGCGAGGCGTTGCGCTCGGCTTGCAGGTGGTTAATATATTTGTTAAAAAGCTCTTGCATTAAAGTACTTAACCCTATCCCCTTAATCCCCTTCCCCTTGCTAAGAGGAAGGGGAGGGATTTTTCTTAAGAGGGGCTGCGCCCCTCTTTGACACCCTGTATAGTTATTATAATTAGCTTTCACCGGGGAGGGGTTTCTATTGTTACGGGTATAAAGGTCTATCGCCCCTTTTAATCTCCCCTAGAGTATCATTACGAGCGGAGCGAGGCAATCTCCTAGCAACAGATTGCTTCGTTGCTACCGCTCCTCGCAATGACATTTTGGGGTGCCCTCTTAAACATGTAACTACTTACCTTCTTCGGCAGCGGCTATCTTTCCCCGGTACTCACACCTGGTGCACTTCGCCTGGTTTGCCCGGTACTGGACGAGCAGCCCGCCGCAGCGGGGGCAGGGCTGGGGGAGGGGCTTGAGGTTGGTGGCGAACTTGCACTTGGGGTAGTTGCCGCAGCCGTAGAACATACGCTTCTTCTTGCTCAGCTTTTCCACCAGCGGCCCGCCGCAATCCGGGCACTTGATGCCGATGGTGAAGGGCTTGGTAGTCCTGCACTCCGGATAACCGCTGCAGGCGATAAACCTGCCGAAGCGCCCGCTCTTGATGACCATCGGCTTGCCGCATTTGGGGCAGTATTCGCCCGCCGGCTCGTCGGCTATCTTCACTCTTTCTATAACCTCGGAGGCAGCCTGGAGGCTCTTCTCCAGTGGTATATAGAAGTCCCGGACGACCTGCACCCAGTCTTGGTTCTCGCTGGCAATCTCGTCCAGTTCACGCTCCATGCGGGCGGTGAAGTCAATATCAATGATTTCCGGGAAGTGCTTTGCCAGCAGGTCACTGATAATAAAGCCCAGCTCTGTCGGCTGGAAGCTGCCCCTGGGCTTGGTGACGTAGCCCCGCTCCTGGATGGTGGCGAGGATGGGGGCGTAGGTGCTGGGGCGCCCGATGCCGGACTGCTCCATAGCCTTGATAAGGGTGGCTTCGGTGAAGCGGGGCGGGGGCTGGGTAAAGTGCTGCTCGGGGAAAAGACCGAGCAGATCAAGGGCGTCGCCCTTTTCCAGCTTGGGTATCGGGGAAGCCCCGTTCCCGTTATCAGCCTGGTCTTTGCCCTCGGTGTAGAGCGTCATGAAGCCGGGGAAGGAGTTCACCGAGCTTGAAGCCCGGAAGAGGTAGCTGGCGAGCTTGCGACTGGCTTTAATATCAACCGTCGTGGTATCAAACAGCGCCGCTGCCATCTGGCTGGCGACCATCCTCTTCCAGATAAGCTCATAGAGCTTGAACTGGGCGGTGGTGAGGTGGGGCTTGACCTGCGCCGGCTCACGGCAGATGCGGGTGGGGCGGATAGCCTCGTGGGCTTCCTGCGCTCCCTTGACCGTGGTGGCAAAGGTACGGGCGTGCGGTGGGAGATATTCCTGTCCGTACCTCCGGCTGATAAATTCCCTGGTCTCGGCGACTGCCGAGCGGGCAACACGGGTGGAGTCAGTGCGCATATAGGTGATAAGACCGGTAACTCCTTCATCGCCGATGGGCAGACCTTCGTAAAGCTGCTGGGCAATAGCCATGGTATGGCTGGCAGTGAAGTGAAGCTTGCGCCAGGCTTCCTGCTGCAGGGTGCTGGTGATAAAGGGCGGTGCCGGCTGGCGGGTCACTTTTTTGGCGGTTATTTTGATGACACTGTATTGAGCCGTATTCAGCTCGGAAACGAGGTCATCAGCTTCCTGCCGGTTATGGATTTCCAGCTTAGTATCGTTAATGAGCCCGATTAGTGTTGCCCGGAAGGGCGCTTTTTCAGTAAGCCTGGTGAGCTCCGCCTCAATAGTCCAGTATTCCACCGGCACGAATGCCAGGATTTCCCGTTCGCGGTCAACGATAATCTTGAGCGCCACTGACTGGACCCTGCCGGCGGAGAGACCGCGCTTTACCTTCCGCCACAGCAGGGGGCTGATTTTATAGCCTACCAGCCTGTCCAGGATGCGCCGCGCCTGCTGGGCATTGACCAGGTGCATATCTATGTCGCCCGGGTGCTTGAAAGCGTGCTCCACGGCTTCACTGGTGATTTCGTGGAAGGTGACACGGCGGTAGGAGATGCCATCAGGATTGGTCACCATTGCCAGGTGCCAGGAGATGGCTTCCCCCTCGCGGTCGGGGTCGGTGGCAAGATAGACCGTAGACGCCGTTTTGGCTGCCTGCTTCAACTCAAGGACTATCTTCTTTTTCTCCCTGGGGACTACATATTTGGGGGCAAAGTCGTTTTCAATATCCACTCCAAGCCGGCTCTTAGGCAGGTCACGCACATGGCCCAGCGAGGCTTTGACGGCGTAGCTCTTCCCCAGTATCTTGGTGAGTGTCCTTGCCTTTGCCGGTGACTCAACTATAACCAGGTTCCTTTTCATATTATTCTACTGTTACCCGGTATTCCGCTCTGGCTTCCCGCGCCAGCACGTAGCTCATCGTGCCTACCTGCTTGACCATCCCCTTAAGCTCCATGATTGCCAGCGTGCTGCTTATGGTTGATACCGGAAGGCTGCTGTTACGGCAGATTTCATCAATATGGGTCGGCTCGGCGGTAAGCTGCTTGAGCAGTAAAGATTCGGTTTCTGACTCCGGTATAACCTCCTTCATCTCCATTTGCTGGGCAGCCGATGTCAGGTTCAGCTCCTCAAGGATATCTGTATAGCCGCGGACAAGCTTGGCTCCTTCCTGGATAAGGTGGTTAGTCCCCCGGCTGGTCGGGGACAGGACGCTGCCGGGGATGGCAAATACCTCCCGGTTCTGCTCCAGCGCCAGGTGGGCGGTAATAATAGCCCCGCTGGACTCATCGGCTTCAACTACCAGCACC
>CAYUBP010000005.1:0-17094 GCA_964443115.1 uncultured Dehalococcoidales bacterium
AGATGGAATCTCGTGACTGGAGTTCAGACGTGTGCTCTTCCGATCTACCTCTACGTTACCAACGTGGACCGACTGAGGCAGGGCATTAACTTGAAGGCATCCAACTCCATTCTGATTAAGCTCAACCAGATTGGGACGCTGACCGAGACGGTTGCCGCGGTGCGTATGGCGCAGCAGGCGGGGTGGACGGCAGTTATCAGTCACCGCTCGGGGGAGACCGAGGATACCACCATCGCTGACCTGGCGGTTGCATTGAATACCGGACAGATTAAAGCTGGCGCCCCCTGCCGTTCGGAGCGTCTCGCCAAGTATAACCGCCTCCTCAGGATAGAGGACGAAGCGGGGCTAGGTTTTGCCGGCACCGGAGCATTCCGCAATCTGGGGTAATGGGAAATGAATGAGGTCTTACCTGGTATCTATCAGATGTCACTGCCTATACCGGCACCGTCTCCCGACCACGTAAACTCCTATCTGGTGCGGGGAGATAACGGATGCCTGCTGGTTGACACCGGCTGGCATACTGAGACAGCCTTCGCCTCCATGAAAGACCAGCTGGCTGAGGCTGGCGTTGGTTTTGAGGACATCACGCAGATAGTGATAACCCACGTTCACCCTGACCACTACGGTCTGGCTGGCAAGCTGAAACAACTCTCGCGTGCCAGTATTGCCCTGCACCATCTGGAGGCAGAGCTTATCAAGTCGCGGTATATAAACATGGACAGCCTCATCCGGCGGATGGGGCAGTGGCTGCGAGCCAATGGCGTACCTGCCGGAGATGCGACCCGGCTGAGCACCGCCTCGGCGTCTATGGTTAGATTCGTCACCCCCACCCTGCCGGATATCACCCTGCATGGTGGGGAGGTAATAACCTCCGGCAGCTTCAGCTTCCGGGTGCTGTGGTCGCCGGGGCACTCCCCGGGGCACATATCCCTCTACGAGCCCCAACAAAAGGTGCTGGTATCGGGAGACCACATACTTGCCGATTTTACCCCCAACATCGGTCTCCACCCGCAGTCAGGGGTAAATCCTCTGGCTGAGTATCTTGGGTCGCTGCGGGCTATCGGGCAGACGGAGGTCAGCCTTGTTCTGCCCGGGCACGGGCAACCGTTTGCGGGTGCCCGGCAGAGGATTGAGCAAATCATCCATCACCACGAAGAGAGAAAATCAGCAATCCTGCGGGCACTGGACAGCATGCCGAAGACTGCTTACCAGATAGCCACCGCCATAGACTGGAAGCAGGGTGATGAGGAATCCGGCTGGGACAGACTGGGGCTATGGGACAGGAGAATGGCGGTGCTGGAGACATTGTCCCATCTGGAGGCAATGAGGATTGACGGGGGGCTGCATAAGTCCACCATAGACGGCACTGTGTTCTACCGGCATATATAGACAGATGAACGGGCTGAATAGACCGGACAGGATTAAGCGGTGGAGCTGCCACAAGCTGGAGTGCTTCGCCGACTATATTGATGCCTGTGCGCGGAGCTTTGCCGGTGGCCGGTGCTACTACCTGGAGCCTTATGCCAGCTATGCCCGCTATATCTGCGAAGGGACGGACTGCTGCATTGACGGTGCGTCGCTGCGGGCGCTAAATAGCGGTTTCAGCCGTTACGTATTCATCGCCGGGGACAGCCGGGATGCGGAGAGCCTGGAACAGATGGCTTCTGCCCGTGATGACGTAGATGTGGTTGCCGGCAACTTCAACAACATCAGGCTCCTCCGCCAGGTCCTTGACCTTGTGCCCCGCTCGGCTTCAAGCCTTGCCTTTATTGACCCGCCCGGATACCGGCGGCTGCACTGGACGACCATCAAGCGGCTGGCAGCCCACGGGACGGACTGGAAGGGGAACAGAATGGAACTCTTAATAGTCCTCCCGCTGGAGATGGCGCTGCTGCGTAACCTCACGCGCCCCGAGTGCCGGGCGTCAATAACCCGGTTCTTCGGCAACCGGGAGTGGCAGGAGATAAGGCAGCAGCGGCTGGAGGGCAGGATAGAGCCGGATGATGTCCGGCAGAAACTGGTGGAGCTGTTCAAGAAGGGCTTAAGGGCGCTGGGCTACCGCCACGTTGACGATTTCAAGCCCGTCCAGTCTTCCCGCCAGCCGTTCTATCACCTGATTCTTGCCAGCGACCGGGCGGGCGCGGGTAAAATGCTGCGCGATGCCTGGGGCAAGCCGAGATACCTGCCCTGCGAGCTACTTTACAGCCGGGAAGACAATATCAGCACTGATACAAAATGAATGTGTTTGACGAAGGCTGGGTAAAAGGACTAGAACGGCGGTACGGTTCCGTATCTAAATATACCACGCCTTTTATAGCTAAGTTGGCACTTGACCCTGTCCTCTCGGGAGAAAGGGCTAAAATTGAACAATGGTTTCAAGATTTACCTGACAACGTTAAGCCAGATATGCTAGGGAGACTCAGAGACAAGAGTAGTCATCAACACTTCGGTGCTTATTATGAGCTAGTTTTGTATCATTTCTTCAAGAGTATAGGGCATTCTGTTGATATACATCCTAAGCTCGAAGAGGGCGAACCCGATTTGTTAGTGGGAGGTAAGAACCTTGAGAGACCTATCATCATTGAAATAGCCACAGTCTTTGATGACCCTAATTGGCAAACACAGGAGCAAAGACTTGACTCAATTTTGGCAGTACTAAATAACATTGAGCATTATTTCTTCATTATGGTCACAGTCTGCTGTAAAGATATTCCCCAAAAGGTTGACTGTAAAAAGCTCAAACAATTCGTAATAAGATGGTTGGATAGATTTGACCCTGCGACAACCCACACTACCGAAGAAATTGATTATGACGCAGACGCCCTTAAATTAAAGTTAACTCTGCTACCCAAGAAAATACCAACGAAGGCTCCGATTGTCAGTGGCTGGATGTTGCCACCAAGGTGTATAGGCACAGAGCAAGTACGAAGCGCATTAGAAAAGAAGATTAACAAATACAAGAGTATCGTGAAACTCAGATCACCCTTTGTGATTGCCCTAAACATAACGAACATGCCCGCAGGTGAAAGGGGTCTACTAGATACGCTTTTTGGTAAGATGGTAGTGCGCATAAAAAGGAACGAAAACGAAGATGTGACAAAGGTGGAAGAGGGTAGGGATCTTAGCGGTGTGTTGACACCAAAACCAGGACTTAGTGGAGCAGCACAGAATACACGTCTCAGCGCAATTCTAAATGTTGTCAGTAAGTGGTCGGAACGTGAAGACAAGGATGAACCAGCTATTAGATTACATCGCTTTCGTGTGATACACAATCCATGGGCTTCATATCCATTAAGTCGTACGGTCTTTGATGGCTATCCACAGTTTGCCAAAATTTCGGAGGACTCTACGGGAATGTCCTTGGATTGGGTTGATGATGGTACTGACAAACCTTTTGACTGTTAAATCACAGCGGAATGGTTTAAAATTGCTCCGGTGAAAAAGATTGGCATTACCACCACGGTGCCGGTAGAAGTCCTGCTGGCGGCGGGCTACCAGCCGGTTGACCTCAACAACGTCTTTATCACCGACCCTGACCCCGGGCGGCTGGTTACTATCGCTGAGAAGGCGTGCTTCCCCCTGAACTGCTGTAGCTGGATTAAGGGCATATACGGCGTCTGCATGGACTGCGGGATAGATACTGTCCTCTGCGTCACCACCGGCGACTGCTCCAACACGATTATGCTGATGGAGGTCCTGAAGCTGAGAGGGCTCAGGGTCATCCCGTTTGCCTATCCCGAACAGCCGGACGTCCGGCGGATGCAGTCCGCCCTGGAGGCGCTGGCTCAAGCCACGGGCACAACTATGGAAGCCGCAGATAGAGTACGGGAAGAGCTGGCGCCCTGCCGCCGGCTGGCGCTGGAGCTGGACCGGCTTACCTGGCAGGAGGGTACGGTCAGCGGCTATGAGAACCACCTGTGGCTGGTATCAACCTCGGACTTTAACCGGGACTATCATGCGTATCAGGGCGAGCTGGAGAATCTGATGGCTGATTGCCGCAGCCGCCGGCCCTATCCTGACGGTTGGCTGCGGCTGGCGTATATCGGTGTCCCCTCGGTCTACGGGCGGGAGCTTTACCGCTATCTGGAGGCTAATAACGCCCGCGTGGTATTAAACGAAATTCAGCGACAGTTCGCCATGCCCGACCCCGGGGACTCACTTGCGGAGCAGTATTCCAGCTATACCTACCCCTACTCCATATATTACCGGCTGGCTGATATAAGCACCGAACTCAGGCGGCGGCGGGTGGACGGGGTTATTCACTATGTCCAGGCTTTCTGCCACCGCGGCATCGGCGACATTATCTTTCGCGATGCAATCAAGCTGCCCATGCTTACACTGGAAGGGAACGATGACTTCCTGCTGAGCCAGCATGTGAGGACGAGGGTTGAAGCCTTCCTGGATATGATAGTGCGGAGAAAGGCGGTGGCGCTCAGAGGGTGAGCCGGAAATGTCATAACTTTGTAACTTTCACCGGCGGTATTTTATTACTTTGTAACCGCCAGCTTTCTATAATTTCTGAGTGAAGAAGGAGGTATGAAATGGCAACCAGAATCGGGATTAACGGCTTCGGACGTATCGGCAGGTTGACCCTGAGGGCAATCAACAAGTACCAGGGCGGCAAGCTGGAGGTAGCCGCTGTCAATGACCTCGCCGATACCAGGACCAACGCCCACCTGATGAAGTGGGACAGCATCTATGGTCCTTACCCGGGGACAGTAGCCGCCGCGGATGATTCCATTGTTGTTGACGGTAACAAGATAAAGGTGCTCTCGGAGCGCGACCCGGGGAAAATCCCGTGGCGGGACTACGGCATAGAGATAGTGATAGAGTCCACGGGGCTGTTTACCGACGCCACCAAAGCCGTCGCCCATCTTCAGTGCGGCGCCAAGAAGGTCATTATCTCGGCGCCGGCAAAAAAGGAGGATGTAAGCATCGTCCTCGGCGTCAATGACGAGAAGTACGACCCGAAGAAGCACAACATAATTTCCAACGGCTCCTGCACCACCAACTGCATTGCGCCGGTCATCAAGGTGCTGCATGACAGCTTCGGGTTGAGCAAGGGGCTGATGACCACTATTCATGCCTATACCAACGACCAGAGGCTGCTGGATACTGTCCACCGCGACCTGCGCCGTGCCAGGGCTGCCGCACTGAGCATTATCCCGACGACCACCGGCGCCGCCCGGATGGTCGGGGAGATTATCCCCGAGCTCAAGGGCAAGATTCACGGCATCGCCCTCAGGGTGCCGACCGCCACCGGCTCGGTGGTTGACTTTGTCGCTGACCTGAACCAGGATGTAACCGCAGAGCAGGTCAACCGGGCTTTCCAGACCGCCGCCGGAGGCAGGCTGAAAGGGATTCTGGAGTACTGCCAGGAGGAACTGGTCAGCATTGACTTTAAGGGTAACCCCGCCAGTTCCATTTTTGATGCCCCGAGCACGATGGTCATTGGCGGCAACATGGTCAAGGTTCTCGCCTGGTACGACAACGAGTGGGGATATAGCTGCCGCCTGGCAGACCTTGCCAAAATCGTTGCTAACAAGGGCTGGTAGTCCACCGGCCGAACACTGGTTGACCGTAAACACGGGCTATATTAACGACTAATATAGCCCGTGGTAGTCTATCTTATGACTGAGACCTGTTTTGGCAGGTCTCAGTGCCTCTTGCTATTGAAACCTGCTTGTATTTTTATCAGGATTTCATGCCGAGGCCGTCATTTATCGCTTTCATCACCTCTTCCGGGTTCCTGGTGGAGAAAGCGAACTCCGGGTAGCTTCCCTGCCTCTTCTCCACTACCACCCGGGGACCGCCGATAATGTTATAGACCAGCCGCTTCTTGCCGTCCACCCGGGCAAGGCGAATGCCCCAGCCTCCGTAGCTCACTGCCGAGGTCCTGTCCAGCCGGCAGCCGGCAATGTTGCTCCAGGGGATATGATGGCGGATGATGCCGTAGCCGACGGAAACACCCTGCATCGTTACCCTGACGGTCAGCACGGCAAAGTTGGTGCCAATTGCCAGAAAAAATAGTATCATCGCTACAAAAAACCAGTCCGGGGCGGGGCGCGTACCCAGAGGCCCGTCTACTACCTGCCATATGAGCGCAGCCGAGAGCGCCAGAACGACGATGCCCATGATGAGGATATTCCACCTTGAGTAGATTTTTTCTTCGTAGAGCGTTCCGCGCATTCCGGTTACCTCCTGTGTCCGTTTGTTTTCATATATAAATTGGGCAAATTAGGCAATAGTGGTGACGATTCTCTCCCGGCTCAAATATCTGGTCAGGTAGGCGGCGATGCCGAGCAGCACTAAGGAACCTCCCAGCGGGATAGCCACGTATTCCCAGGAAATGTTAAGTCCGAGGGCGACGGCAAACCCCGAGCCGTACAGAGCGGCAAATGCCGGCACGAAGAGCAGGAAGTTCAGGAGCCTGTTCTCGCGCATCCCAAGGAGGAGCTGTACGAATCCTACCAGACTGGTAAAAGCGGCAACGAAGACCGGGACGGTGAATAGTACATGGATGGTAGTGGCTGCGCCGGGTATGAGGGCAGCCCCGGTCCGGATACTTGTAATGGTTAACAGCAACAGTGTAGCGAATATAGCCACCAGCCAGGAGGGGACTACGCCGGCAATTGTCTTACCAGCCCAGATTTGCCTGAGGCTGACGGGGGCGCACATCAGCGTTTCTATCACTCCGTCCCGCTTTTCCAGCAGGAAGACCTGGCCGGTGGAAACGTATGCCATGAAAATCGCTATGGCAAGCGACAGGAAGAAGATAGAGCCATCAATGGAGATATTACCACCCTCGGCACTAACGATGCTCTGGGAGTACGTAATGCTAAAGAAGGCGGCAAAAGCCAGTCCCAGCAGCAGGGTTGTCCTGTTCCTGAGTATCTCCTTGATTTCCTTCCGGGCTACGATCAGCGTCTTACTCATTATTACCCTCCTGACGGGTTATCTCCAGGTAGATATCCTCAAGCGACTGTGTTATGGTCTTTATCTCCTCCACCTTTATCCCCCGGCTGACAATCAGCGTCAGCAGTTCGGAGGGCTTACTACTGTTTAACAACGTTGCGGTGATAGTCGCTGGTTCTGTCTGACCCTGATAAGAAGCGAGGTCAACAGTATTTAGAAATTCGCGGGTCATATTGGCGTAATTGCTGTCGGAAAGTGTAATCTGGACGGTCGTCGCGTCCGGCTTGTTTTTGAGGCTTTCAAGCGTATCGCAGACCCTAATACTGCCTCTCTGTATGATGGCGACCCCGGAGCAAATTCTCTGCACCTCGTCCAGGTCATGGGAGTTGAGGAAGATGGTGATTTTCCTTTCGCGGGATAGCTGCAAGAGAAGGTCTCTCACCATCCTCTGTGCCTCCGGGTCAAGTCCTGCCGATGGCTCATCCAGGAAGAGTACCTCCGGTTCGTGGATGATGGCTCTCGCCAGGGCGAGCTTCCGCTTCATCCCTTTAGAAAACTCGCCGACCTTGTCGTTCGTCCGCCCGGAGAGACCGGCAAAATCAAGCAGGTGTTCTACCTTGCTCTGACGTTCTGTAATGCTGTAGAGCTGCGCATAATAGTCCAGATTCTCCCGGGCGGAAAGCCGGTCGTAGAGACCATCGCGCTCAAGCAGGACGCCGATCTTTCCCCTGGCTCCGGTATCCACGGCCAGGTCTTTCCCCTGGACCAGCGCCCTTCCGGACGTGGGGTGAAGCAGCCCCAGGATTATCCTCATGGTGGTGGTCTTACCGGCGCCGTTCGGTCCCAGGTAGCCGAAAATATCACCCTGTGCCACGGCGAAATTGATGTTTTTGAGTATCTCCCGCTTGCCCAGCCGCTTATAGATACCTTCAAGACTTATGGCATCATTCATGTTATTTCCCCATCTCTATATTATTAGCTTCATAGCTGAAGACATCCTCAATCCTTACGCCGAATAGATTGGCAATCTTAAAGGCTAAATGTAGTGAAGGGTCATATTGCCCTTTCTCAATAGATATTACCGTCTGCCGGGTGACCCGGAGCTTCCGGGCGAGAGCTTCCTGTGTCAGGTCATTCATGGCACGGTAGACTTTCAGCTTGTTCTTCATAGACGGGCGTTCCCGGCATTTCCTCTTATAGTGCAGGCAGTATAAGCCAATAGTGCCTCTCGCTGTTGACTATTGTAAATAAAACTGTTCTATTAGTCAAATATTATTTACATTACCATATAAGCCTGTTCCCGTGTTGGGTAAAAGTAGGGTTGCCCTTAAAAGTCATTCTGAGGAGCGGAGCGACGAAGAATCCGGGGCGGTGAGGTCTTTCACCATGCTCAGGATGACAATAAAAAGGCACTTTTAGGGCAAAGCTGGTAAAAGCATAACAGGGGGATATATGAGGATGAGGATAACACTCTGAAACATAAATTGACTTCAGCCTCTGTCCACTGGTAACATTGACCTGAGGCGGTTATGCAGAAAGTACCAAGGCTTGCGCTGTTCCCGTTGACGGCAGAGATAAACAGCCGGGGGCATCTCGCAGTAGGCGGCTGTGATACCGTGGAGCTGGCGGCCCAGTTCGGCACGCCGCTGTATGTCTTTGACGAGACCACTTTGCGGCGGCAGTGCGCCGAGTTCAGGCGTGAGTTCGGGCAGGGCGGGCTGGAGGCTAACGTTATCTATGCCTGCAAAGCCTTTATCAGCCGGGCGCTGGCGGTAATCCTGAGAGAAGAGGGGCTGGGGCTGGACGTTGTCTCCGCCGGCGAGCTGGGTATTGCCCGGGCGGCGGGCTTTCCCCTGGAGAGGGTCTATTTTCACGGCAATAACAAGTCTGCCGCGGAGCTTCGCCTTGCCCTGGACTGGCGCATCGGGCGGATAGTGGTGGACAACTTCCATGAGCTGGGTGTGCTGGCCGGGATTGCCAAAGAGCAGGGCTATACCCCGGATATACTGCTGCGTCTGTCACCGGCGGTTGACCCCCATACGCACCAGTATATGACGACCGGCGTTATTGACACCAAGTTTGGCTTTCCGCTGGCTTATGCCGAGAAGGCGGTGGCGGAAGCGATGGCGGCGGGCAGCCTCAGGCTGGTTGGCCTGCACTTCCACATTGGCTCTCTTATCTTTGAGACCGAGCCCTACCGGCAGGCTATTGAGGTAGTGCTGGACTTCGCCGCTGGTATGAGGGAGAAATACGGGCTGGAGATGGCGGAACTGGGGGTTGGCGGCGGCTTCGCCATCCAGTATACGCTGGACTCGCCGGCGCCGCCGGTGGCTACCTATGCCGCGGCGATTGTGGATAAGACTATCGCCAGATGCCGGGAGCTGGGGCTCAAATACCCCCGCCTGGTCGTTGAGCCGGGCAGGGCGATAGTGGGGCAGGCTGGGGTGGCTTTATATTCCGTGGGTGTGGTAAAAGACATCCCCGGGGTAAGGCGCTACGTCTCGGTGGACGGCGGCATGGCGGACAATATCCGCCCCGCCCTTTACGGGTCCAGGTATGAGGCCCTGGTGGCAAACAAAGCGCGGGAGGCGGATTCAGCCGGGGTTACTATCGCCGGCAGGTTCTGCGAGTCCGGGGACATACTGATAAAGGATATAGACTTGCCGGAGGTGTCCGCCGGTGATATTATCGCCATCCCTGATTGCGGCGCTTACTGCCTGCCCATGGCGAGTAACTATAACGCCTCGCTCAAGCCGGCTATAGTCCTGATGGGCGAGGGAAAAGCGCGGCTTATACGGCGCCGGGAGACGCTGGAGGACATAATGCTTTGTGATACGGGTGGCTCGTAATGTGGCAGGTGGTAGGGCAGGACAGGGCGGTCTCTCTGCTCCAGCGCAGCCTGGAGAAGGGGAGCTTTGCCCATGCCTATCTACTGGTTGGCCCGCCGCATGTTGGCAAGATGACCCTGGCACTGAGTCTTGCGCGGGCATTAAATTGCGAAGGAGCTTCAGCACCCTGCGGGGAGTGTGAATCATGCCGGAAGATAGCCGAGGGTAAGCATGCCGATGTGCAAATTATCGGTTTGAACGGGAATTCGCCCGGGGAGAAGGCAAAGACGGAGATTGGCATTGACCGGATTAGAGAGGTGCAGCACTCATCCAGCCTGCCTCCTTTTGAGGGCAGGTGCCGTGTGTTTATTATTGACGGGGCGGAGCATATGTCAACCGGGGCGGCTAACTGCCTGCTCAAGACGCTGGAGGAGCCGGCGGGCGGGGTCTTTATTCTGCTGACCGCAAATGACCGGCTGCTGCCCGAGACTGTTGTCTCCCGCTGCCAGCGGCTGGAGCTGCCGCCGCCGGCGGCTGCCGAGGTTGAGGCTGCGCTTGTGAGTCTCCGGGGGGTGGAGCGGCAGCGGGCGAGGCTTTTTGCCCGGCTCTGCCGCGGCTGCCCGGGGTGGGCGGTACTGGCTGCCGGTGACGAGGAGTTTTTGCGGCAGCGTGCCGCTAGGATAGACCGGCTGGTTGAGGTTGTCGCTGGCGATTATGAGGAGCGTTTTGCCTGCGCCGGCGAGCTGGCAGCCCAGTTCAGCCAGGACCGGGGGCTGGTCTGGGAGGTGCTTGACCTGTGGCGGGACTGGTGGCGTGACCTGCTGCTGGTTAAAGCCGGTTGCAGCGATGCCATCACCAATGTTGACAGGCTGGGCACGCTTGCCGAGCAGGCAAGGGGCTACAGCCTGGTGCAAATCGGTGATTTTATTAAGAGCATTCAAGCTACCGCGGGTAATCTCAGGCAGAACGCCAACCCGCGGCTGGCTCTGGAGGTAATGATGTTGAGTATTCCGGGGCGGAGCAGATAATGGGTGACATAGTCGGGGTAAGGTTCAAGAGAGCGGGGAAGGTATACTACTTTGACCCGGCGGGTGCCAGCCTTCAGGTAGGCGACTGCGTAGTGGTTGAGACCGCCCGTGGTCTGGAGCTGGGGCAGGTAGTTATTGCTCCCGGCCAGGTGGTTGCCAGCGAGCTTACCGAGCCGCTGAAGCCGGTGGTGCGCAGGGCGGGGGAGGAGGATATTGCGCGTGCCCGGGAGCTGGAAGATAAGGAACGGGAAGCTCTAGCCGTGTGTGGCGAGCTTGTTACCAGGCTTAACCTGCCGATGAAGCTACTGTCCGCCGAGTATAATCTTGACGGCAACCGTCTTACTATTTTCTTCGGTGCCGAGGAGAGGGTTGATTTTCGGGAGCTGGTTAGGGACCTGACCAGCCGGCTTAAGACGCGGGTAGAGCTGCGGCAGGTGGGGCCCAGGGATGAGGCTAAGCTGGTCGGCGGTTTCGGCAGGTGCGGCCGCCAGCTCTGCTGCGCCCGTTTCCTGACCGAGTTCGCCCCGGTCTCAATTAAGATGGCGAAGGAGCAGAGCCTGCCCCTCAATCCGATGAAGATTTCGGGTATCTGCGGGAGACTCCTGTGCTGCCTGGTCTACGAGAACGACCTCTACCATGAGATGAAGGAGAGGTTTCCCAGGGAGGGTCAGCGGGTGTCAACGCCGATGGGTATAGCTACCGTGGTGGGGGTAAACCTGCTCAAGGAGACGGTGCTGGTGCAGCTGGAAAGCCAGGCGGCGGTGGAGCTGCCGATGAACAAAGTTACTATTGCTCCAGAGCAGCGGCCTTTCCGGCGGGGAAAACCGGCGGAGGGCAGGGCTGAACCGGCGGCTGAAGGAAGCCCGAATCATACGGAAGGGAAAACGGAAGCCAGCCAGTCTTAAAAAGTTAAGTCGGGTAGGTACTTCCGCCATTGGCTGGTGCGCTGCCGGTAGCGGTACGGTATATGGAACAGGGGACTGCTGTGCGGAGCCGAGGGCTGGCGGGCGAGCATCATCCCGGCTTCGCTAGGTGTCCTGCCTGCCTTGCGGCGGTTACACGGGACGCAGGCGCTGACTATGTTTTCCCAGGCGTGCTCACCACCCCGGTAGCGGGGGATAACATGGTCAAGGGTAAGCTGTCCGCTCTCCTTACCGCAGTATTGGCAGGTGTGGTGGTCGCGGTTGAAGACCTCAAACCGGGTGAGCTTGGGGCGTGGGCGCGGGCGCTTTATCATGTGAGCCAGACGGATTACCGAGGGGACGGGGTAGGTCTGGCGGGCTGACTGGATAAACCCGGAGCCATCCTCCATCATCTCTGCCTTGCCGTCGTAGAGGAGCACCACTGCCCGGCGGACCTGGCAGATATTGAGCGGCTCGTAGTTCTGGTTCAGTACCAGCACCGGAAGGTTTATCATCACGTCCATTTTACGGGAAAGCCCCTGAGGCTTGCAAGGTTAGCCCCGCTTAGCTCCACCGGTCTTTACGGCTGCGGCGGTAGGGCTTCCTTGGCGGCGGGGTAGTATCAAGGTCGCCCCGGTAGTCAGGGGCGGTTATATTCCAAACCAGGCTTATCTTGGGGTCTATCAATCGGGAGCCGATTGGCCCGGTAATCTCGTCCAAGGTAGAGCGAATAGTGAATACCGTCGCCAGCCGTGCATTATAGCGGTAGTTGATGACCTGGTAAAGCTTCTCCTGCGCCCAGGGGGTGGTTGACTGCTCGCCGAAGTCATCCAGGATGAGAAATGGGGCAGTCTTCACCGATTCAAAGAGCTGGTCGTAGGACACCTTGCTCTCCGGGCTGAAGGTTGAGCGCAGGTGGTCGAGGAACTCCGGCACCACCACGAACTTGGCGGGTTTCCCCGCCTGGTAGCGGTAGTTGACAATAGCCGCCGCCAGGTGAGTCTTGCCGCAGCCGGTAACCCCCTGGAACACCAGCCATCCCTCTGACGCTTGGGCGAACTCTAGGGCAATGCGAGCCGCCTCCTGTAAATTTAGCTGTTGTTCCGGGGTCAGGTTGACCCGGCGCTCAAAGCTGGCGAAGGTCATGCCCTTCTGGAGCTGGAACTCCGCCCCCCAGCTATACTCCGGCGACGGCTGTTTTTCCTCCAGTATATAGACACGGCTCAGGTTCGGGTCAGCAAGGCGGGTGCGGATGCGGTCATCAAGCTGCTCAACGGGGTTGATGGTGGCAATCACCGTGGGCAGCTGGGAGTTAAAACGGTGGGTGAGTAGCTGGTCCAGCTTCTCTTTAGCCCACGGGGTGCTGGTCTGGACTCCGAGGTCGTCAAGGATAAGCAAGGGTGCGTTACGTACCTGGTCAAAGAAGACATCGTAGGGCACCTCGCTGTCCGGGTTAAACGCCGAGCGTAGGTGCTGGAGCAGGTCGGGGGCGGTAACGTATAGCGCCGGCAAGTCAAGCTCAAGGCGCCTGCTGGCGATAGCTGCCGCAAGGTGGGTCTTGCCGCAGCCGCTGGGCCCGGCAAGCACCAGCCACCCCTCCGGTTTCTCGGCAAAAGTCCTGGCGGCGGCGCTGGCGGCGGCAAACCTCTGCTGGCTGGCGGGGTCGCCGCTTCTTCCCTGCGGTATCAGGTTATCAAAGGTGAGCCGTGAAAGCCCGCCGAGGTTGCTGTAGCGCTCCAAGCGGGTGCGGCGGTCTCTATCCAGCTCCTCCCGTGTGCAGCGGCAGGCGACCGTGCGTGTATAGTCCGGTTTCCCCGAGGGCAGGAGCGGGTGTACCAGCCCTGCGCCTTTGCAGATGGGGCAGCCGGTGTCCGGCGGAGCCTCAGCGCCGGACCATGTGCCCGTATTTTTGCTTGAGGTATCTCCTTGGGTCTGTCTCAGGATATCGCTGATGTGTTCCATCGCTCCTACCTTCTGTTGACCAGCGCTCCAGGATGGCGGCGATATATCTCCAGCTCCGCTTGTTTAATGCTACCGCCTCTTTGATGGCGTCCTTAATCCAGGTCTCCGGGTAAAGCTTCTCCGCCTCGCGCAGCTCTTCGCTAATCATCGGGGTCAGCATGCCGACATTCTGCTCGTATAGCGTAAAGATGTCAGGCAGCTCCCCGGCAGGTGCTTCCGGCTTTGTCTTGAGCCCGGCAAGCTGGAGCTCCCCGCTCTGGATTTTTGCCATAGCTCGCCGCCCGGGTTCGTCGTTAATTAAGTATATATCTTCGCTCCCGTCATCTTTATCAAGCGCCAGGCGCAGGACTATCCCATGCCGGCTTGCCATATCCAGCGAGTCCCTGAGCTTCTGCTCCGTGCCCAGGCTGGTCATCAGGCTCCGGTTCCCCAGGAGTTCCCCGAATGAGACAAAGCGGGGGTAGCCCCGCTTGCGGTATAGTGCCGCAAAGACGTGCAGAACCGTCTTCAGCTCGGCAATATCGCTTATTTGCGGCAGCAGGGTGGTGAGAAAAACATTGGGCAGCGGGGTAAACTGCATCTTAGCCGGGAAACCCGCAAACTGCTTCATCGGCTTGGCTCCATTAAAACAGGCTCGGCTCGGCGCTGGTCAGGTTTTCAAACTTTGCCAGGTCATGGCGGAAGCGCAGCTTTACCCGCCCGATGGGCCCGTTGCGGTGCTTGGCGATGATGATATCGGCTTCACCTCGGGGATAGGGCATATCCGGCTGGTCGCCGTGCTGCGTCTTCCAATCTTCTTCTTTAATATAGTACTCCTCGCGGTAGATAAAGAGGACAATATCGGCATCCTGCTCAATGCTGCCGCTTTCCCTGAGGTCGGAGAGCTGCGGCTCGTGTGACGAGCGCCACTCCACGGCGCGGCTGAGCTGTGACACTGCCAGCACGGGCACGTTAAGCTCGCGGGCAAGCGCCTTGAGGGAGCGGGAAATTTCACTGACCTCCTGGACGCGGTTGTCCGTTCTCCTGTCCCCCTGCATCAGCTGCAGGTAGTCTATGATGATGAGGTCAATGCCGTGCTCGGCGTTGAGGCGGAGGGCTTTGCCTCGCATCTCCGCCATGCGCAGCATCGGGGTATCATCAACATAAATCGGCGATTCGGAGAGGACACCGGTAGCCTCCATGACCCGCCTTTCTTCTTCTTCGGTGTGCTGCCCGAAGCGCACCCGCCGCGAGTTGACCCCGGACTCGCCGGACAGCAGGCGCATCACCAGAGAGTCCCGCGCCATCTCCAGGCTGAACAGAGCTACGCATGCCCGGTGGTCTACGGCGGCATTCCGGGCGACGTTGAGTGCCAGACTGGTCTTCCCCATGCTGGGGCGCCCGGCAACAATAATCAGGTCGGAACGCTGTAGCCCTCCCAGGAACTCGTCAAGCCCGGCATAGCCGGTGAGCACGTAGGGCAGCTGTCTTGCCTGCTCCTCCGTTGGTACCGGAGCCGCCTCAAAGTACCTGTCCAGTACTTGGCGGATATGCGTCAGGTCGCGGGCGCCCTGCCCGCGGCGCAGCCGGAACAGGGTGCTCTCTGCCCGGGCGAGGCTCTCATCAACATCGGGCCCAGCTTCGTAGCCGATGCCGGCAATGCGGTCGCCGGCGGTAATCAGCTGGCGCATCACTGACAGGCGATAGACAATCCGGGCGTAGTGCTCAACATCAAGAGAGGTGGGGCAGCTGGCTATCAGGTGGCTGAGAAATGCGGCGCCGCCGCACGCCTCCAGCTTCCCCTGCCCGGCTAGCTCCTGGGCGACGGTGATCTGGTTGATGGCCTCATCGGGGCGCTGGTAGAGTGACAGGCACGCCCCGTATATATCCCGATTCCGCTCGCCGTAGAAGTCTTCCTTCTGGAGGAAGGTAGCAATCTTATAGATGGCGCCGCCGTCTATGAGCAGCGAGCCAATTACGGCTTCCTCGGCGTCGTTATCATGCGGCGGTAGCTTCTCGCCGTACACTTCAGGCTGTCTCCTCCCGGGTGATGGTGACCTTTATGCCGGGTGTTATATCCTTAGCCAGCTTGATGGTAACGTCATAGCTGCCGAGCTGGTGGATGGGCTTGGCTAGCGCTATCTTTCTCCGGTCAACAACTATCCCTGCCGTCTCATTGAGCCTTGCGGCAATATCGGCGGTGGTTATGGCACCGTAGAGGCGGTCCCTAGCGCCAGCCCGGGCTTTCAGGTTGAGCTCCAGCCCGTTAAGCTGCTCCGCTAATTTTGTCAGTTCGGCGGCTGCCTTCTCCTGGCGGCGGACGGCTGCAATAGTAGCTGCCCCGGGCCTGGCGACTACCGCCAGTCCCCGGGGAAGGAGATAGTTGCGGGCGTAGCCATCGGCTACTTCCTTTGTGTCGCCAGACTGAGCTATGTTGGGCAGGTCGCGTACGAAGATAACCTTCATATTATCCCACTCTTTCTTAAGGCTTTCCCTTCATTATACTTCACCGGGGGGCGGAGAAAAAGACCTTCTCCCTATGCAGTTCCATTCCATTTGTAGCTTATTTTCTATCTTTATGGGAGGGGCAGGTTCGCTAATGGCTGATAAACCTTTCGGCGTAAATGGCGGCGGTAGCACCATCGCCGGCGGCGGTTATTGCCTGCCTTCCCGAATTGTGCCGGACATCGCCGGCGGCATAGATGCCTGGTATGTTAGTCTCCATACGTTCGTTGGTGGGAATGTGACCGCTTTCATCCACCAGTAATAGTCCCTTGGCGAAATCAGTGTTGGGCCTTAGCCCTATGGATATAAAGACTCCGGCTACTTCCAGCGTTGATTTCTCTCCGGTTATCACGTTACGAAGCTGCAGCCTGTCTACTGTCTCCATGCCGGCAATCTCATCAACTACAGTATTCCACACCAGTTCTATCTTGGGTTCGGAGAAGATTTTTTCCTGAAGGATGCGGGTAGCGCGGAACTGGTCGCGGCGGTGTATCATGGTCACCTTGGATGCGAGCTTGGTGAGGTGGAGGGCTTCAGTAATGGCAACGTTGTCACCTCCGACTACGGCTACTGGCTTATCGGCAAAGAAGGCGGCATCACAGGTAGCGCAGTAGGACACTCCCTTACCGGTGAAGGCTTCTTCACCGGGTATGCTCAGTTTGCGCCGCATGGCGCCGGTGGCTATAATCACTGCTTTGGCGATAAAGTCGCTATCGGTGGTCCTGACCACTTTTTGCTTTTCTTGAAGCTCGATGCCAGTGGCTTCAGCCATGATGGCTTCAAGCCCGAACCTTGTTGCTTGCTCGTACATTAATTGGCCCAGGTCAAAGCCGTCAATGGCTTGGGGGAAGCCGGGGTAGTTCTCCACGTGCAGGACATTGGCTATTTGCCCGCCAAACATGGCTCTTTCAATGAGCAGGGTGCTGAGCCTTGCCCGCGAGGTATAGAGACCGGCGGTAAGCCCTGCCGGTCCAC
>CAYUBP010000006.1:0-15623 GCA_964443115.1 uncultured Dehalococcoidales bacterium
CTATTATGGTGACCTTGTTGGTGTCGGCGCCGAAGCCGCTGTCCTTATCGGTAATATCGTTGGCAACTATTATGTCAAGTCGCTTCTTTGCCAGCTTCTGCCGGGCGTTCTCTATCACGTTCTCGCTCTCGGCAGCGAAGCCGACGCGGATAAAATCGCCCCTGACCTCGGCGAGGATGTCCGGCGTCCTCACCAGCTCCAGGGTAAGCGTGGGGCTGTCTTTCTTAATCTTGGCTCCGGCTGCGGTCTTTGGCTGGTAGTCAGCCACGGCGGCAGCCATGACCAGGGCGTCCGCATGAGGTACTGCTTTAGCCACCGCCTCTTTCATCTGGGCTGCGGTCTCCACGTGAACAGTCTCAATACCGACCGGGTCGGGCAGAGAAGTCGGGGCGGCAATCAACGTAACCCTCGCTCCCCTGTCCCGAGCTGCCTCGGCGATGGCATAGCCCATCTTCCCCGAGGAGCGGTTGCTGATGTGGCGGACGGGGTCAACCGGCTCCTGCGTGCCGCCGGCGGTAACTACGATACTCTTCCCCGCCAGGTCACCCTTTCTGCCCAGTACCTGCCGGATAACGCCGATGATGGTCTCAGTCCCCGCCAGCCGCCCCACCCCGATTCCGCCCGAGGCAAGGCGGCCGTAAGATGGCGGGATAATGGTGAAGCCCCGGGCAGCAAGCTTCGCCAGGTTCTCCTGAGTTACGGGGTTATCATACATGCCGGCGTGCATTGCCGGCGCAATGATAACCGGCGCCCGCGTCGCCAGCACCGTGCAGGTCAGCATATCATCGGCGATGCCCGCCGCCAGGCGGGCGATGGTGTTAGCCGTCGCCGGTGCGATAACAATAACATCGGCGGCTTCGGACAGCGCTATGTGCTCAATACTGAACTCCGAAGCAAGCTCCCACATCGTGGTTACCACGGGCCTGCCGGTAATACTGCGCAGCGTTATCGGGGCAATCAACCTGGTGGCGGACTCGGTCATGACCACGTCCACCCGGGCTCCAGCCTGGGCAAGCTTGCTCGCAATATCGGCTGCCTTGTAGGCAGCAATGCTCCCGGTGATTCCCAGCACTATCGTCCTGTTTGCCAGCACTGTCGCCTCCTTATTCCGTCTCATTAAGCCGGTAGATAAGCCTCAGCCCGACCAGCGTCAGGTTAGGGTTTACAACATCAATAACCGTCGTTTCTTTAGCAATAAGCGTGGAGAAACCGCCGGTAGCCACAACCCTGGCCGGCTCGCCAAGCTCCTTTTGAATACGGGCGACCATGCCCTCTACCAGAGCCACGTAGCCGAAGATAATGCCGGACTGCATGGCGGCAATAGTGTTGGTGCCGATAGCCTTTCTGGGACGCACCAGCTCCACCCGGGGCAGCTTGGCTGCCCTGACGAACAGCGCCTCAGCCGAAACCCCGATGCCGGGAGAGATGGCGCCCCCCATGTAGTCACCGTCTTTGGAGACAACGTCAAAGGTGGTCGCCGTGCCAAAGTCAGCAATAATCACCGGACCGCCGTACAGGTGATGCGCCGCCGCCGCATCCACAACGCGGTCAGCGCCGACCTCGCTGGGGGTATCCATGCGGATACGTACGCCAGTCTTGATTCCAGGGCCCACCACCAGCGGCGAGACGTGAAAGTAGCGCTGGCACAGCTCCTCAAAGGTAGCCACCATCGGCGGAACAACGCTGCATATGATTATGCCGCTAATCTTAGAGCCGTTCAGGGCGCGGGGGATTAGGCTCAGTAACAGGGTGGCATACTCATCCGCAGTACGGTGCAGCCCGGTGGACACGTGCCAGGTAGCCCGCAGCTCTTCTCCGGCAAAAATACCCAGGGTAACCTCAGTATTCCCGATGTCAATTGCTAACAACATGGCATGCCCTGCCCTTTCTTTGACCGCTCCTTTTCATCCACGTTTAAGAGTAACCGGCCGCCCTATCAGACGCCCCTTAGCTGCTTGATAGCCAGCGGCAGCTCCGGCAAAAGGTCGCCGGCAATCATACCGGCATCGCCCAGCCTGGCTCTGACCATTTCACCGGCTCTGCCGTGCAGGTACACACCCAGCGCCGCCGCATCAAAGAGCGACAAGCCCTGAGCCACCAGCCCGGCGATAGCCCCGCTAAGGACATCACCGGTGCCGGCTGATGCCAGCCCGGGGTTGACAAACGGGCTGATTTTCACCTTCCCGTCAGCGGCGGCAATAACAGTATACGCCCCTTTCAGAACCACCGTCTTGTTCCACCCCGCGGCAGACTTCCGGGCAACCCCCACCCTGTCCTGCTGGACTTCATCCACGCTCTTGCCGGTAAGCCGCGCCATCTCGCCCGGGTGCGGTGTAAGTATAGCATCACCAGCCAACTGCCGCCACCAGTCCCGGACCTGAGCCAGCGCATTTAAACCATCGGCGTCAACCACCAGAGACGGTAATCCTTTCCGGCTGCGCAGGACGGCACCCGTAACAAACCTCGTAATCCCCCGGCTCTGCCCCAGCCCGCAGCCGAGAAGCAGCGCATTATAGCGGTCAAGCTGCCGGTTTATAACAGTGGCGGCGCCGGCGGATACAGCGCCGGGAGAGGAATCAGGCAGTGGTAAGTATGTCACCTCGGTCAGCTTGGAAGCCAGCACCGGCTGGAGTCTTCCGGGGGTCGCCAGCGTTACCAGCCCCGCCCCCACCCTTATCGCACCGGTGCATGCCAGGTAAGCGGCACCGACATAGTTGACGGAGCCCGCCACGACCAGAACCCGCCCGAAGCTCCCCTTGTTTGCCCAGAGCGGGCGCCCCGGGAGGGCTGACCCTGCCCACCGGTCAGTCATCAGCTCTATATCTATCCCCTCTGCCAGATGCGCCGGTATCCCGATATCAACTACCGATATTGCGCCGGCGTGTTCCGCCCCCGTGAAACTGAACAGCCCCAGCTTGGGAAAACCGAGGGTTATGGTATTATCGGCGTAGAGGCAGGCAGGGTCGGCGGCGCCGGTATCGGCGTCCAGGCCGGAGGGCAAGTCCAGGGCAATAATGCGGAGACGCGGCTGCCTGGCTTGAGCCGCACCTACCCTCTCCAGCGCCGGAACAAAGATACCCTGTAGCTGGCGGCTCCTGCCGGTGCCGAACAGGGCGTCAACCACCGCCGTGGCTGACCCCAGCAGCTCATCCAGCCTGCCCAGGTTCTCATCGCCGGCGGCATCAATAACGGCTATCCCCCGCTCCCCGACCAGCCTCAGATTATGGTCGTCTTCAGGTCTCGGAGCGCAGAGATAGACAACGACCTTAGACCCCCAATCATGCAGGTAGCGTGCCGCCACCAGCCCGTCGCCGCCGTTGTTGCCGGGGCCAACGAGGAACACAATGCTCCGGTCAACCGTGCCCACGATGCGCCTGGACTCCTCAGCCACCGCCCTGCCGGCGTTTTCCATGAGCACGTCGGTGGGCAGCCCGGCATCCGCACACTGCCTGTCAATGTGCTGCATCTGCCCGGCAGTTACGATTTTCATAGAGAACGCACCTGCTTTCCCCCCACCCTTCTTATCTCTTCCAGACCGGCTTTCTCTTCTCCAGGAAAGCGGTCAGACCCTCAACGGCATTCTCGCAAGCCATGACCGCCGCCGAATCAATCGCCGTTACCTCCATGGCTTTGCGGAACTCCAGGTCAAGGTTGCGGTAGAGCGCCCGCCTTGCCTGGGTCAACGTCAGGCCGCTATTTGCCGTGAACCGCTTGACGAAAGCGTCAGCAGCAGCCGCCAACTCCGCATCCGGCACCGCCTTGTTTATCAAGCCTATCCTCTCCGCCTCTTTAGCATCAATGGCATCGCCGGAGAGAATGATTTCAAAAGCTTTTCTCCTGCCGATTATACGGGGGAGGAGCACCGAGGCGGGAGGGGGGTACGTACCCAGCTTAATCTCCGGCTGCCCCAGCCTGGCGCTCTCGGCAGCAATCGCCATATCGCAGCCGATAACCACCTCGCAGCCGCCCCCCAAGGCGACGCCGTTGACCACGGCAATCGTGGGCTTGTCCACCTCCACCAGCGAGACAAATAGCTGGGTAAACACCTCCACCATCTTCGGCAGCTTGTCCCCCAGGTGGTCAGCCACCTCCACCCCCGCCGAAAAGGCTTTGCTACCGGCAGCGGTGACCACCACCACCTTGACCCCGTCGTCAGTCCCCAGCCCGTCAAGCGCCTGAATCATCTCCTCTATGCACTCAATATTGAGGATGTTCAGCGGCGGGCGGTTGATGATAATCTTCCCCACCCCGTCCTTCTTCTCTACCAGTATTGTATTAAAGCCCATGTCTCTCCCCTTTCTATAATAATCAGCTAATGTCTACCGCCTTGAAGTGTAGCAATAATCCCCAACCGGGGTCAAGGAAGACGCATTAACGAAATCCATCCCCCTGACCCCCTTCTTTTTTTAAAGGAAGGGGGAAGAACAAAAAGAGTAGCTACGCGCTCATCTTCTAAAATCATACCTCCTTCACTTTCGTAAGGAGAAGGGGGCTAGTGGGTCAGGATTTCCCCCAGCTTCTTGGTCATCGCCTGCCAGTGCGTGCCCCGCCAGTAGATGCGGTGGCAGGACGGGCACTCCACATACTGGCGCTGCGTTTTGTAGACATACGGCGGCACCCGGTCTTTGACCTGCTCCGGCATCCTCTCCTCAAGAGGCCGGTTGCACTCCAGGCAGATGGTGAAGGGGCGGGGCGGAGATTCCAGACCGAGAACATCCATCACCCGGCGCATCTGGACATCAGGACTATCGCTGGTAAGCAGGATAACCCTGAGCTTGCCGCTGGTGACGACCCGCCTTTTTACAATCCGGGTGTCCCGGGTCAGGACTATCCTGCCCTCGGCAAGAGCCGTGCCAATCATCTCGGCGTCGTCGCCGCCGCTAAAGAAGAGGGCATCATAGCCCATCATTCTCAGCCACTTGGCCAGCTTGCCCACGTTACTGTCAACGATAAATCTACAGCTCAAGCTGCATCCCCTCAAAGGCGGGGGTAATCGGGCTGCCAAGCTCACCAGCCACGGTTGCCAGCTCCTCTGCTATCTCCTTCTCCAGCGCCGGGTTCATGTGGACGGCGACCACCGGCGGCAGATAGCCCTTGAGCTTGCGGAAACCAGCCAGCTCATAGCTCAGCAGGCTGGGGGTAAGATGCGCCGAACCTTTAGCCCACTCCTCGTACCGGTCTGACGCCGTTACCTCAATAACCAGCAGGTCGGGGGACGTGCTCTCCCAGCAGCCGGCTAACCCGGGTCCCGTATCACCGGTGTAGAAGACAGACCTGTCATCAGCCGAGGTAACCTGGTAGCCGACGGCATGGTCAGCGTGATTAACCGGCACGGCAAGCACGCGGTAGCCTCCAATCCGCCCCGGCTGGTACGGCTGGACCACGGTGAAACTGACTGCCGGCTTGGATGCGGGAAACTCGGTGAATCTGGGATAGAGCCTGCCGTTCAGCAGGTGAGCGACCAGGGCATCATGCACCGCCCGGGTAGAGCAAACGTTGATACTGGCGCCGTGCAGGAAAAAGTTCATGGCTAACGCCGGAATATCCCGGATATGGTCATAGTGGTGATGGGTAAGCAGTACCGCATCAAGCCTTAGCTGGGCCAGGACGGGCAACGTGGAGGTGAGCCCGCCGGCATCCAGCGCCAGCGCGTCATCAATCAGCAGGCAAGGAAGCCTCGTGTCCAGTGATTCACAGTTGTGCGCCCCCAGGATTCGGATATTCATCGCCTCACCTGGACTTCAAAACCGGAAGGGGCTGAAGTCCGTCCCGTAGTCGTAGGCGTCAACCGACTCTTTCCGCTTCAGATAGTTTACCACGACATAGGTCAGCGGGGTAGCGGCAGCCTCAATGACGGTCTTGGCCAGCCAGTGTTGCAGTATCATTAGCGGCGTAAAGAAAGGAGCGCCCAGATAGGCACCGGTAAGAAAGATAGCGCTGTCCAGCCCCTGCCCCACAACGGTTGAGCCGATAGTCCGGCTCCATAGCCAGCGCCCCCGGGTGAGCACCTTCATCCTTGCCAGCACGAAAGAGTTGGCGAACTCGCCGACCAGATAGCCGGCGACAGAGGAAGCAAGCAGCCGAGGCGTAGAGCCCAGGATAGCCTCGTAAGCCGCCTGCCCTTCCCAAAGCGGGTCGGGGGGCATAATCTGACCCACCCAGGCAAAGATAACGAAGATAAGGTTACAAATAAACCCCAGCCAGATGACCCGCCTTGCCTGCCTGTAGCCGTAGACCTCGGTAAGAATATCACCGAAGATATAGCTTAAGGGAAAGACAACTATAGCCGCCGGCAGGGTAAAGGGACAAATAGCTACCACCTTGACGGCGATGATGTTGGCGGTAATCAGACAGGTAACGAAGACGGCGGCGATGGTTACCAGGCGGTATGAGACCTTCATCTTGAGCCATTTACCTGCGCCGCTAAATCCAGCGCTTGCGGTGGAAGACGTAGAGCATGACGCCGGCCATAAGTAACATGACGGCCAACAGCAGGAGGAAGGTCTGAAGGCTACCATTATCCAGCCCGCCGGGGAGGGCAACATTCATGCCAAAGATGCTGGCGACGGCGACAAAAGGCAGGGTGATGCTGCCCAGAACAGTAAGCAGCCGCATCACGCGGTTGATATGCTCGGTACTCAGGACATAATCACTATCTTTATAGACCTCAATAACCTCTTTGCACTCGTCCAGGGTCTCACACTGCTTGTTAATGTGGTCAAGAATGTCGCCGAAGTACGGAGCCATGTCAGTATCGGTAAACCGCCTGAGCTTACTCTCCATCTGGGCAATCACCGCCCGCATGGGAAAGACAATCCGCCGCTGGGTAATAATATCGCGCCTCAGAATCGCCAGCTCATGAGACGTCTCCACCTTCTCATCAAACACCCTATCCTCAATATCCTCCATCAGGCTCAGTATTTTATCCAGGACAGGGAAGTAGGCGTCAACCGCCCGATCCATGATGCGGTACAGGAGATAACCGGAGCCGTGGCTGAAATTCTTCTCGGAGGACTCCGGATTGAGCTGGCAATCCCGGAACAGCTTTACCAGAGGCTTAATATCTCCCGCATGAAGAGTGATGAGATAGCTATCACCGATAAAGACGGACACCTGGCTGTGGGTGGCCACCCTGGTCGCCTTGCGCCATACCGGGAAATGGAGAACAAAAAAGAGGTATTCTTTATACTCATCTATCTTGGGACGCTGTATCCGGCTGAGGCAGTCGTCCAGGTCCAGGCGGTGAAAGGGGTAGTTCTGCGCCAGGTATTCTATCTCCCTCTCCGTCGGTGGCGTAATATTGACCCAGGTCAAGCCGCCCCAGGTAACCGTCTCTATATTCAGCGTACCCGCAACCTGAGAGGTGGTCATCTATCCCCCCGCAGTATGGTTTTCTTATTTTACCACATTTATTGCCACGCAACACCCAGCCTGATATAATTTTACCGAGGATATTTCGGGTTGAAGACAGAGCCGCCCTGGACACACAAGCTCAGCCTCCGGATTAAGAAGGCGCTGGGTATCAACGTATTCATCTGCGACCAGTGCAAATGGAACTGGCGGGCGGCATGTCATAATCCCGCCCGCCCTAATGTCACCTGGTGCCCGGACTATAAGAAGCGAGGGTAGCTACTTCCTCTCAAGTACTATCGCCATTCCCTGCCCGCCGCCGACGCACAGGGTCGCCAGGCCGAACTGAAGGTCGCTGCGCACCATTTCATAGACCAGGGTAACGATAATCCTGGCGCCGGTGCAGCCTATTGGATGGCCCAGCGAAACGCCACCGCCGTGAGGGTTTGTCTTATCCAGGTCAAGACCCAGGTCACGGATAACACCCAGTGACTGGGAGGCAAAGGCTTCGTTTAGCTCAATCAGGTCTATGTCCTTGAGGCTTAAGCCCGCCAGCTTGAGCGCCTTCTTTGTCGCCGGGACGGCACCCATTCCCATGTACGCCGGGTCAATGCCCCCCGAGGCATAGGACCGGATGGTAGCTATCGGCTTGAGCCCAAGCTGTTTTGCCTTCCCCGACGACATCACCACGAGGGCAGCGGCGGCATCGGTTATCCCTGAAGCGTTACCGGCAGTTACCCCACCGTCCTTCTTGAACACCGTCGGCAGCTTGGCGAGCGCCTCCATGGTAGTCTCCCTGGGGTGCTCATCAGTATCAAACAGCCGGACTTCTTTCTTCTGCTTTACCTCGACCGGCACTATCTCCTTCTTGAATATGCCCTCTTTTATTGCCGCTACAGCCCGCTGCCAGCTCCTCAGCGCAAACTCGTCCTGCTCCCGCCGGGATATAGCATATTTCTCGGCTATGTTCTCCGAGGTCACCCCCATGTGATAGCCGTAGAATATCTCCCACAATCCGTCATAGACCATGCCGTCAACCATCTCGGTATTGAACATCCGGGCGCCCCACCGGGCTTGAGGCATGTAATAGGGGGCAGCGCTCATGTTCTCCTGACCGCCGCAAATAACCACCTCGGCATCCCCCGCCTTGATTGCCTGCGCCGCCAGGGCGACCGCTTTCATCCCCGAGGCGCATATTTTATTCACCGTGAAGGCATTGACCTCCTTGGGAATGCCGCCATAGATTGCCGCCTGGCGGGCGGAATTCTGCCCCTGGCCCGCCTGGAGAACATTCCCCATTATTACCTCGTCTACCTTGACCTCAGCCAGCGAGTCGTCCCAGTCATAATACTTCTTCTCCATGTCAATCAGGCCGACGTCTTTGAAGGCGTCGGGGGCATAGCTGAGCACCTCCGGGTCACGCCTGGGGCGCAGCCCCACCCTCTTCAGGGCTTCCTTGATGACAATACTCCCCAGCTTGGGTGCGGGTACATCTATCAGCGCCCCGCCATAGTTGCCTATCGCCGTCCGTACTCCACTGACAATTACTACCTCATTGTCCATTAAGATTCCTCCTTATAATAAGCTAAGACCACGAATATTACCCAGCATTCACGCTGATAAACAGCCTGCGTTACTTACTTCGCCTTGTAGTCAGGTTTTCTCTTCTCCACGAAAGCCGTGGTGCCCTCGGTAAAGTCATCGGTTGTATACAGATAGGAGTTCAGGGCATTCTCCAGCCGCAAGCCATCCTCCAGGGTCAGGCTGGTGCCTTTAATCATAGCCTCTTTAGCCGCTCTCACCGCCAGCGGCGCCGCCTGGCAGATAGCCAGGGCAAACTCCCTCGCCTGAGGCATAACCTGGTCCGGCGGTACAACCCTGTTCACCAGACCAACCCGGTATGCCTCCTGGGCATCAATCGGCTTGCCGGTAAGCAAAAGCTCCGCCGCCTTGCACCAGGGGAACATCCGCGGCAGCCGCTGAGTCCCGCCGAAGTCAGGAATGAGCCCCAGGGCTACCTCGGGTACGCCGAAACGGGCCGTCTCCGAGGCCACCCTTATATCACAAGCCAGGACTATCTCCAGCCCGCCACCCAGCGCTACCCCGTTAACGGCGGCTACCAGCGGCTTCCAAAGCTCAAGACCGCGCCAGATGCTGGCGGGAAAGGACCACCGGTCATGGGAGTGCTCTTTCAGGAACGGCAATGTCTCCTTTATATCAGCACCAGCACAGAAGGCTCTCTGCCCGGCTCCGGTGACAATGCCGACCCACAGCTCCGGGTCATCACGGAAGTCTATCATGGCATCGCGCAGCTCCCGGATAGTCTGCATATTCAGCGAGTTCATCGCTTCCGGACGGTTAATAGTAAAGACGGCAATCCTGCCGTCTTTCTGGTAATCAACAGCCATAATCACGCCCTCCTCGTAATATTTTCAGGAACCGTAAACAGCCAAATGCGGGCTATCTCACAGCCAGCGGGAAGGAAATGCCACCTTCAAAGAAGCACTGCCAAATTTTAGCAGAGGCAATATATCAGCGTCAAGCTCAGAGAGTATAAGCCCCGTCCCCTTAATTCCCACCTTAGCAGTGAGCCCTGCCCCAAAAGTGCCTTTTTATTGTCATCCCGAGCATGGTGAAAGACCTTGCCGCCCCGGACTCTTTGTCGCTTCGCTCCTCAGAATTACTCAGGTGGAAGGAGGGGAGAAATAAAGAGTCCCGACCCGGGTCGGGACTCTTAAACATTTACTATCTATTACTGGCTATCTACTGACAGAGGGCAATTTATGACTAGCCATACCTTACTTCCTGCCTCATGAACAGCACGTAGCTCGTGGCAAGGGCTATGGCGGTCCAGCCTACCAGTTTCGCCGAGTCAACCGCAGCCAGCATGATACCCGTGTCCAGGCTGGGCGGGCTGAATATCATGTAGGTGGTGTAATAGGCTGTCGTCGGGTCAATGTAGCCCAGCGTGGTCACCAGCGGCTGGAGCAGGTTGGCGCTGGCGTTAAGGAACATTTGACTGGGTGAAATCCAGGCTGCCATCCCCTGGAGCAATCCGGTCGTGCTGTCGCTAAAAGAGGCTACAACGGGGAACAGGCTGAAGAACAGCCACAGGAAGAGCGAAACGAGCAATGAAGTGCCTATACTGCGGAACAGGACGGAGAAGAGCACCGCCAGCCCCAGCCAGAAAGCCCCGTAAATGACGGCAAGGACAAAATAGTAGCCAAGACGGGCAATCTCCTCCATGTGCGGTGTTACACCGACGGCCGGCATTCCAATTCCGGCAATTATGAGCAGGGTAACTCCCATCAGTGACGCCAGTATAAACACGCGTACCAGCACCTTGGCGTTAATGACCTCGTCCCGGTAGATTGGCTGCGAGAGAATCCGGCTCAATGTTCCGCTGGTGCGCTCGCTGTTCACGGCATCAAATCCCAGGGCGATGCCGACAATGGGTATGAAGAACAGCCCCATGATGGAGTGGAAGTTCATCACCTGGGGCAGCGTTTCTGCTGAGGTGGTGAACAGCTTGATGAAGTTATAGCCACTCTGGGCGGCGACACCGGTAATCCCGTCCTGAGCCGCCTGGATAGCTATGGCGCTGATGCCAAACACCATGAAAAATATTATCAGGCCCCGGACACTGGTGACATAGTCCAGGAGTTCTTTTCTAATAATGGCTACCATATACCTACCTGACCGACTCCTTATTCTTGACAGGCTGGAACGCCGGTAACGTACACCAGCAGTATATCCAGACCAGGTTTGCTGCCAGAGGGACAAAAGCCCAGAGTATATTATCAAGCAAAAAGAAGCTGTAGGCGATGCCCCCCAGGAACAGGATATTGCCCGCCCAGTAAAATAGCATCCACTCCCTTTCTGCTTTCACGCCCTTACTCCATCAAGGCAAACGGCTAGCGCCTGCGGAACCGGACGTAGACAAACGCCAGCCCGCCGGCAGCCAGGATTATCATAAGAAGCCCGATTATTCCCCCAATAGTCGGTGCTTCCACGGTGACCCTGATTTGTATGTTTGAGCTAGCCTCTGTCCCCTCTGCCCAGAAGGTAACATAGTAGTCACCGACCACGCACCCCTCTGGCGGTATGATTGTCAGGTCTATTACCTCCTGGCTATATGAGCCCAGGGATTCTATCTTGGATACGGGACCCACTCCCACCTTCCACCCCTCAGCCTTGTCCGAGTAGAAGTTGACGTTAGTGATGGGTGCGGTGCTGGCGTTGGTCAGTTGCACGGAGTACACTGTGCTCTGGTTGGCACGGGCTGTGGTATTATACAGCCCGCTGATTGGTGACATCGACAAGGCATAGGAAGCCGTTACCACTGCGGTGAGCTCAACGCTGCCTGTAACGTCTCCAGAGGCTGCTTCCAGGGTTATCTTGTATTCCCCGGCGTCAGGAATTGGCCAGCTTGGTGGGGTAGCCAGAAGAGATATGTAGGCGGTATTGGCTGAGTCCTCAGTAGCCGGCGTAACCGTGATTGATGATATCTTCATACCCGTCTGATAGTATGGGGTGCAGTAGGCAGTCCAGCCGCTGGGCGCTGTAATCTTGAGGACGAAGTCACGTGGGCTTGTCCCCTCACGGTACGTCAGGCTAAGCTGAAAGGTGAAGGTATCGGTAGCGGTTCCCTGTAACCGGGAATAGTCGGCGGCTATCTCAATTCTGCCCGTTTGGGCTGAGACGGCGGCAGGCAGAAAAGCCAGGAGAACAGATGCCAAGAGAAAACAGCAACAGACTACGCGTACTAATTTCATGCCTCACCTTCCTTAAACTACGGTTAAAAGATTTTTCCTCTGTAAGAATGGAGGGCTGCTCACTTTCCAGTAGTAAAGCTCGTATTCAAATCTAGTTTTGTTAGATTTTACTTTGACTCCAGTTAAATGTCAAATTAGTCTGGCTGTGCTAAAATAAAATTGCCAGCAGACTCGGTTTGTTTTAGATTATCACACCATTATTAAGAACTTGTTAAGATGGTAAACTTAGCCATTCCGGCAGCAGAACATCTGGAGCGGTTGCCAGCCAGCCCCGGTGTCTATGTGATGACGGGCGCCGACGGTGTTCCCTTGTACGTGGGCAAGGCGGCAAGCCTGCGCCACCGGGTAAGGTCATACTTTGGCGCCGGTCAGAAGTCATCGCCAAAGCTGCGGCAGATGGTAGCCCGGGTCAGCGGTATTGACTTCTTTGTTACCGCATCGGAGCAGGAAGCCCTCATCCTTGAGCTGAACCTGATAAAGAGGCACCGCCCGCACTACAATGTCCGGCTCAAGGATGACAAGACCTTTCCCTATCTTAAAATAGACATGAAGCAGGACTGGCCCCGGGTACAGATTACCCGGCGGGTGCAGGATGACGGGGCGCGCTACTTCGGCCCCTTCGCCAGCGCCAGGTCGGTGCGGCAGGCACTTAATATGATAAAGGGGCTCTTCCCTTTCCGTTCATGTTCCCAGCCAATAAAGACGGATACCCGCCCCTGCCTTGACTATCATATCCACCGCTGTCTGGCTCCCTGCACCGGCGCCGTGACCAGAGAGGAATACCGCGAGGTACTAAAGCAGGTAATCCTTTTTCTTGAGGGCAAGCAGGGACGCCTGGTACGGGAGCTTGAGCACAGGATGAGCCGGGCGGCAGAAAACCTGGACTTTGAGAAGGCAGCCCGGCTCAGAGACCAGCTACAGGCGATAAACGAGGTAGTTGAATGGCAGAGGATTGCCACCACGGTAAAGGGTGAGCAGGACGTTATCGCCCTTGCCGGCGATAAAGACCTGACCTGTGCCCAGGTGCTCTTCATCCGGGGCAGCCGGCTCATCGGGCGGGAGAGCTTTACCCTCCAGGGTACCCGCTACGAGGAGCCGCAATCCATCATGACCAGCTTTGTCAAGCAGTTCTACAGCTCAAGCTCTTATGTCCCCCCAGTGCTCCTCCTCCAGCACCCGGTGGAAGACAGGGCAGTCATTGAGGAGTGGCTGGGAAACCGGCGGGGGGGGAGGGTGCGGATTATTGTCCCGCGCCGGGGCGGCAAGAAGCAACTGGTGGATACCGCCGCCGAGAATGCGAAGCACGGTCTGGAGCAGCTCAGGCTGGCGTCACCGGCGACGCCGGAAGCGGCGCTGGCGGAGATTAAGCGGGAGCTCGGATTACCAGCCCCGCCGGCACGCATTGAAGGCTATGACATCTCCAATATCCAGGGAAGGGCAGCAGTAGGCAGCATGGTAGTGTTCAACAGGGGGAAGCCGGAGCCGTCCGGCTACCGGCGGTTCCGGATTAAGACGGTATCCGGCGCCGATGACTATGCCATGCTCCGGGAGGTATTCCGGCGCCGGTTCAAGCGGGGTGAACTTGCCGGTGACGGCTGGGCAGCCCTGCCTGACCTTATCCTTATTGATGGCGGTAAGGGACAGCTTAAAGCCACCCTGCAGGCGATGGCGGAGGTGAGAGCTGAGCCGGTACCCATCGCCAGCCTGGCAAAAGAGAACGAGGAAATCTTTGTCCCCCGGCGGGCTGAGCCGATTGTCCTGCCCCGCCAGTCCCCGGCTCTCCAGTTGCTGCAGCGGGTGAGGGACGAGGCGCACCGGTTTGCCCACAGCTATCACCGTAGAGTGCATAAGAGGGAAAGCTTCGTCTCCGAGCTGGATGCCATCCCGGGGATAGGCGCCAAGCGCAAGCATGCCCTGCTCCGGCGGTTCGGCTCGGTGCCGGCGATACGGGAGGCGTCTATAGAGGAGCTGACTACTGCCAGCGGTATCACCAGAAACCTGGCGGAGAGGATAAAGCAGCACTATGCCGGCTAATCTGCCGCCGCAGTACTTTGAGGCGGAGAAGAGGTTCCGCGAAGCCAGGGACGCCGATGACAAAATCGCTGCCCTGGAAGAGATGCTGGCAATCATGCCCAAGCACAAAGGGACTGACCACCTCAAGGCGGACCTGAGGCGTAAGATTGCCAGACTGGCCCAGGATTCACAGAGGAAATCGGGGGCGCAGCGGGCATCCCTGGTTATCCAGAAGGAGGGGGCCGCCCAGCTGGTGGTCACCGGGCTGCCCAACGCCGGTAAATCGCAGCTTGTTGCCAGTGTCACCAACGCCTCACCAATTGTAGCCGAATACCCGTTCACCACACAGAATACCACGCCGGGGATGATGGAGTTTGAGAACATACAAATCCAGCTAATTGATACCCCGCCCCTGACCCCGCAATATATCCCGCCCTGGCTCCCCAACGTGATAAGGCGGGCTGACGGCGTGCTGGTCGTGGTTGACCTGGCTGACGCCCCCCTCTCCCAGATGGAAGCCATCACAGCACAACTGGCAGGCAAGAGGGTGGAACTGGGGCAGGAGAAGGTCAGGGCGCTGATAGTCGGCAATAAGATAGACCTGCCCGGCGCCAGCCGGGGCTACCAGGCACTGAAAGACCGCTATGAAGGGCATTTGCCAATCGTCGGCATCTCGGCTAAAGAAGGGTTTGGACTGGAAGAGATGAGGCGCGGTGTATATGACATGCTGAATATCATCCGGGTCTACACCAAGATGCCCGGGGGAAAGCCCGAGTTCACGGAGCCGATAGTCCTGAACCGGGGGAGCACCCTGGAGGATGCCGCCGCCGCCGTTCACAAAGACTTTGCGCGCAGGATGAAGTACGCCCGTATCTGGGGTTCGGGAAAGCACGATGGGATAATGGCGAAGCGAGACCACGTCCTTGCGGACGGCGATATTATAGAGCTGCATTTATAGAACACTCAGAAGCCTGCGACTATGCAACTGGTAATGGGCCTATCCCGGCTTGAGGAGCCACAATGTCTGAGTTATAATATTACCCGGTTTTTCTATGATTGGTTCAGATGAAGGAGAAGTGATGGGCGATTCAAGAGGTAAAGTCCTGTTACTGGGTTCGGAGTGCTGCGGCTCAGGAGATGCCGCCCTCGGCTACAAGGTCATGGGAGCACTCCTGGAGGCTCTACCCCGGCGTGAGGACAGACCGCAGGCAATTGTCTGCTGGAATACTGCTGTCAAACTGCTCGCCGAAGGCTCTCCACTGGTACCGCACCTGAAAAGCCTTGAGGAAAAAGGTGTAGACATTCTCGCCGGGAAACTGTGCGTTGACCAGCTGGGGCTTACCGGCAAGATAGCCGTGGGAAAAGTGGCAACCCTTGGCGAGGTGCTGGACCTCATCCTGAACAGCGACGTCGTTAGCCCCTAGAGCCTGAAAATACGTGCCCGGTATGGTTCTGCTCACTCCTGATTAGCGGAATGCGCCGTTG
>CAYUBP010000006.1:15723-16987 GCA_964443115.1 uncultured Dehalococcoidales bacterium
ATGATTGGAAAAAGAAACGAGCACCCTCTCTTCCAAATACTTGATAGTTATGTTAAAATACACCTGACTTACCTGAAGAGGAGGGTGTGGTGAGAGAGGCTATTGAAAGCTTTATTAATTACCTGACCGTGGAGAAGGGTTTCTCCGGTAACACTGTAGCCGCCTATCGCAACGACCTCTACCAGCTCGCCGATTTTGCCGGCGAGCAGGCTGCCCGGCGCAGCCGGATAGCATCATGGGACAACTTCGGCAGGGAAGAGATGCTGGGCTACCTGCTCAACCTCAAGGAGAGGAACTATGCCCCGACCACGGTCAGCCGCAAGGTAGCTGCCGCCAGGTCTTTCTTCGCTTTCCTGACCAACGAGCGTAAGCTCAGGGAAAACCCCACCCAGAATATCCGCTCGCCGAGGATAGGCAAGTACCTGCCCAAACCCATATCAATAAGCGAGGTCCGCCGCCTGCTTGACCAGCCGGGCAAGCTGACTACCCTGGAAGCCATGAGGGACAGGGCGATGCTGCAACTGCTGTACGCCAGCGGCATGCGGGTAAGTGAGCTAATATCCCTGAACGTGGGCGACGTGGACATTAAGGGAGGCTATGTGCGCTGCTTCGGCAAGGGGCACAAGGAAAGGCTCATTCCTATCCACCAGCAGGCAACCTCGGCAGTAGAGGACTACCTGCGGGAAACGCGACCGCAGCTCGCCCACAGCACCGAGGAGCCGGCCCTATTCCTCAACCGCCGGGGGGAGAGGCTGACACGGCAGGGCTTCTGGCAGAAGATAAAAGAGTACGCCAGGTCCGCGGGTCTAGCCGCTATTACCCCGCACACGCTGAGACACAGCTTCGCCACCCACATGCTGAGCGGCGGGGCTGACCTGAGGTCGGTTCAGGAGCTACTGGGGCACGCCAACATATCAACCACGCAGATTTACACCCACCTCACCTCGGAGCATATCCGGCGCAGCTATGACGAGTCCCACCCCAGGGCTAAGTAGCCAGAAACAGAATAACTTGGAGGCGATAGATGCCTAAGTCACGACATGGCCGCAAATATTCAGCTCGCAGCAAAAAGAGGCAGGGCACTCCCGTTACCCGGCAGGGGGCAGCAATCGCCACCGCAGCTCCGGCTGTACCCAAGCCTTCGCCAAATGTGCCCTCTGCACGGACAGCGCTACCGGACAGCGCCCAATATTTCAACGCAGTTGCCGAGCTAAAAAGAATCGGCATCCTGGCAGGGACAGCGGTGGCTATTCTGATAGTCCTG
>CAYUBP010000007.1:0-14939 GCA_964443115.1 uncultured Dehalococcoidales bacterium
AATGCCTCCTTGCCAAGGAGGAGGTCGCGAGTTCGAATCTCGTCTTCCGCTCCAGATATTTAGCACTTCCATCCTTCTCCAGAGCCCGCCTTGAGGCAGAGCGGTGTACTACTTTGCCTACGGCAGTAACCTAAGCAAGAAACAGATGCTGGAGCGGTGCCCCGGCAGCCAGCCCCGGTTTACTACCACCCTGCCTAACTACAGGCTTGTCTTCGTCGGCTGGAGCCGCCAGTGGCGGGGCGGTGTCGCCAGCATCCGGGCATCCCGTGGCGACAAGGTGCCCGGGGCTGTCTATGAAATTTCAGAGGCTGACCTGAGGCACCTGGACAAATACGAGGGCTATCCCAATGACTACAACCGGCTCAAGGTTACCGTGTTTGACGAGGACGGCACCGCCCTGGAAGCAGTAACCTATATCAAAAGCCGCCCCTCGGAGGAAACCGAGCCGTCCCGGGAGTACCTCGCCCGACTCGAGCAGGGCTACCGGGACTGGGGTATCATGTGAGCTGGCTTAACACCCTGCTGACCTCAGCCTTCAGGTCGCATGGCGTAAACGGCTTGAGCAGAAATGGTCTACCGGCCTCCTCCAGGAAGCTCTGGGTATCACTACCTATTACATCTCCGGTAATAAATACCACCCTATCTACCAGCCACGGGTGCTTCTCTTTGATATACTGGTAAAGCTGTTTGCCGTTCATTACCGGAGTCTTAATATCAATAATAATCAGGTCATAGTCCTCTTCCGCCAGCAGCTCCCCGGCAATAGCCCCGTGGGCGGCAATGTCCACCTGATAACCCTCGCCGACAAGCACCCTCCGGCAGACCCGCCTGATTCCTGACTCATCCTCAACCAGCAAGATTCTCATTCCGTTACCTCCTGGCTGTTAAAGTCCGCTACCGGTAGCTCCACGATAAACGTGGCTCCCTTACCCGGCTCGCTTTCAACATGTATTCTTCCGCCATGACCGGTTACTATCCCGTGGCAGATACTCAATCCCAGCCCGGTACCCTTACCCACCTCTTTGGTGGTGAAGAAGGGGTCAAAGACGCGCCCTAGATTTTCCCTCCTAATGCCCGGCCCGTCATCGGCGACCAGCGCCCGGACAAAGCCGCCCGCCCCTTCTGTGGTAACCGTCAGGGTACCCCCTTTGTTAGACTCAATCATGAAGTACTCGGCGTTAATTACGATATTAAGAAACACCTGCTGCAGCCGGAAAGAATCACCTATGACTCCCGGCAGACTGGGGGCGAGTTTAGTAACTACATGGATGTCATCTACTCTCTGCTCATAGGCACGCATCGCCAGAACTTTTTTAATAATGCTGTTTACATCAACCATCTGCTTCGTCGGAGTGTACTTCCGGGCAAATGCCAGCAGGTTGGTAACCACTCCAGCGGCACGCCGGGCTTCGCTGAACACGACACTCATGTCCCTCTTAACGTCCTCATCGGTATTCTTTTCCAGAATAAGCTGAGTGAAGCCGAGAATGCTGGTCAGCGGATTGTTGAGCTCGTGGGCAATGCCGGCTGCCAGCTCGCCAACCGAAGCCAGCCGGTCAGCGACAATGAGCTGCTCCTCCATCTCTTTGCGCCAGGTTATATCCATGAAGCTTGCCAGAGTAGCCTGTCTGCCCTTATACCTGACCGAGGTAAGCACCTCCATGACTGACTTTATGTCACCCTCCCGCCCGACGATGCGGAACTCGTAGGGCAGCCAGCGCTCCCCTTTCAGCATAGAGATTGCGTTTTTACGAACCATCTCCCTGTCTTCGGGGTGGACAAGCTCCAGCGGGTCAGAACCCAGCAGGCGCTCCTCGTTAAAGCCGGTAACCTTCTCAAGGTACGGGTTAACCAGCAGGAACTTCCGGTCCTGGACGATATAAACGCCAATCTGCGAGCTGTTTGCCATCGCCAGGTAAAGCTCCTCAGCCTGCTCGTGCTCCGATTCCAGCCGGGACATCCAGTAAACTGCAAACAAGCCGACTATCAGCACAAAAAAGACGTCCACGCCGATGAGAAGCCAGTTTACTGAACCTGCGGGTATGTCTAAAAGCGGAACGACGGCAACGTGATTGGCAATTATCAGCAGAGCCACCAGGACAAAGGCACTGGCACAGGTTATGGCTATCTTACCCTTTAGGTATTGCCGCCCCGCTTCCCCGTTCTCAGTCCTATCCATCGCTTGAAGTGCCCTGTTGTCCCCACTATGCATTATTTGGTGACATTTGTCAAGTGCCTTGAGCCAGCCTGCGTTTACTGATATAATCAGCCCAGATATGCTGGCAAAAGTAAAAAGCGCTTCCATAGTGGGCCTTGAGGGCAGGCTGGTCGATGTTGAGGTTGACATCGCCAGCGGCTTGCCGTCATTTACCATCGTTGGCTTGCCTGATACCGCTGTTCAGGAGGCGAAGGAGCGGGTAAGGGCGGCAATACGGAACTCCGGGCACCTGTTCCCCATGAAACGCATCACCGTCAACCTGGCTCCCGCCAACCTCAAGAAAGCGGGGCCGGCTTACGATTTACCGATTGCCGTCGGCATCCTGCTCAGCTCGGAGCAGGTTTCGGCGGATGTTTCCCGGACTATTTTCCTCGGTGAGCTGTCCCTGGACGGCAGCCTGCGCCATACCAACGGCATCCTGCCCATGGTTGCCCTTGCCCTTCAGGATGGACTGGACACCATCATCGTACCGGAGACGGATGCCAGAGAGGCGTCTTTGATAGACGGCGCCAGAATCACGCCCTTAGCCTCATTATCTCAGCTTGCAAGCTATTTTCGCGGCGAGATAAATATTCCAGAATACACACGAAGCGAGTCCCGGGACGCACCGCCCGCCCCGTCAGGGGTTGACCTCGCCTATATTAAAGGACAGGAGCACGTCAAGCGAGCGCTTGAGGTAGCCGCCGCTGGCGGTCACAACCTGATAATGACCGGACCACCGGGCAGCGGCAAGACACTTCTGGCACGGGCACTGCCGTCAATACTGCCGCCGATGACCACCGAGGAGGCGATAGAGGTCACCAAGATATACAGCGTCAGCGGGCTGCTGCCGCCGGACACTCCCCTCATCCGGCACCGTCCCTTCCGCTCCCCACACTACACCATCTCCAATGCCGGACTTGTAGGAGGCGGACACTGGCCCAAACCTGGCGAAATAAGCCTGAGTCACCGCGGTGTCCTCTTCCTTGACGAGCTACCGGAGTTCGGTCATGCCGTCCTTGAGGTACTGCGCCAGCCCCTGGAAGATAAAGTAATCACCATCAGCCGTGCCCAGGGCAGCGTCACCTTCCCCGCCAACTTTATGCTGGTGGGAGCCATGAACCCCTGCCCCTGCGGCTACTACGGCGACCCTTTCCGGCAATGCACCTGCCCTCCCAGCCTGGTATCACGCTACCAGAGGCGTATGAGCGGTCCTTTCATTGACCGGGTGGACATATTTGTGGAAGTACCCCACATTGACTACGAGAAGCTCACTGACAACCGGCTCGGCGAAAGCTCGGAGCAAGTCCAGGCCCGGGTCAGAGCCGCCCACGACATCCAGCGCAGGCGGTTTGCCGGCACCAGGCTCACCTGCAACGCCGATATGACACCCAGAGAGGTAAGAGAATTCTGCCAGGTAGAGGAAAGTGCCCAGAGCCTGCTCAAGGCAGCCATGACCCAGCTATACCTTTCGGCTAGAGCCTTTCACCGCATCCTCAAGCTCGCCCGCACCATTGCCGACCTGGAGAACGCTGGCACCATTAAGGCTCAGCACCTAGCGGAAGCCATCCAGTACCGGCCCAGAAGGACCATATAAAAAATAAAGCCCCCCTTTAAAAGGGGGGCTTTTAATAGTCTTTAACCCCACAGCCAGAAGCCGCCGCCGATACCAATCATGAGCAAGCCGACGCCGATGGCTATCCACCCGCCTATCTTGAGTGACCCTGGCTCAGGTATCTCCGGCCTGTGCTCCACAAACTCTCTCAGGTCAGGACGGGTCGCCGCTGCATCATAGTAGCTACGCTCCTCGCCCCTGCCCCAGAAGAACGAGGCAATACCGAGGAGGACAAACACCCCACCCAGACCGATGACTATTAACCACTCGTCCACAGCTAGCCCCCGCCATAAATATATACCCTTTAAGCCGGGTTTTCAACCATTCGGAGCTATACTACTTCAACGGTAGCGCCGGCAGCTTCCAGCTTCTGCTTCATGACCGCCACCTCGTCCTTGTTAACCCCTTCCTTGACCGGTTTGGGAGCGCTCTCCACCAGATCTTTGGACTCTTTAAGCCCCAGACCGCTTAACTCCCGCACCGTCTTAATGACAGCAATCTTGTTTTCGCCGACCTCTTTGAGAATCACGGTAAACTCCGTCTTCTCTTCAGCAGCAGCCGGAGCCGCGGCTTCAGCAGGTGCCGCAGCCGCTGCCTGCGGAGCAGCAACAGCAGCCGTAACCCCAAACTCGGTCTCCAGCGCCTTCACCAACTGCGACAGCTCAAGCACGGTCATGCTCTTAATCGCCTGCATTATATCGTCAATACCTGCCAACTTGTTCCCTCCTATTTCAGACTCTTTAGTAGTCTTAGCCTTTCTTGCCGGCTTCTTCCCAGCTTCCGCCGCTTCCTCACCGGCAGCCGATGTCTCCAGTTCTTCAGCCATGCTATCCTCCTTCTAATTGTGCAATCCTGGCTTGCAGTACCCCGAGCATCCCCCGCATCGGAGCCGCCAGACAGCCCGCCAGGTTATATATAGGGCTGGCTAACCCTCCCACCACCTTTGCCAGCAGCACGTCCTTCGTGGGCAACTTTGATATAGCCATCACGTCCTCGGCAGTGAGCCGCCTGCCCTCCATGAAGCCGCCGGTGATAGTCAGGTTTATTTTTGAACTCTGGATATAGTCCGCCAGAAGCCTGGTGGATTCAGTAATATCACCGTAACCAAAGGCAACCGCTACCGGCCCGCTGAAGAGGCCCGCCAGTTCCTCCCTGCCTGCCCCTTTAGCAGCAAACCGCGCCATGGTATTCTTGACGACCCTGTAGTCAACCCCCGACCCCCGCAACGTCCGCCGCAGGCTCTCCATCTCCTTCGCCGGCAGGCCCCGGTAGTCAGTGAGAATACCGACGGTGCATTTCTCCAGCAACTGCTGCAGGCTTTGGATAACCTCTGCCTTCTTTTCCCTAGACACTTTCACCTCCTAACAAATAGTCCCTGTGCCGACTACACAAGGACTATTCCGAGCCAGATGGCTATTTATAGGACTGGCTTCAGTCTGCCCTCGGTAGGCGCTATTTAAGCCGCAACCGGCACCCACTTTCTCAGGACACTATTATATTAGCGGCAACCATCCGCTGCCTAGTAACCGCCTCAACCCCGGTAGACTCTGGGCGCTACCTTCTGAAACTCGTAGCCGACCCTGTTGTCCGCCTTTTTTACCGGGAATACCTTAACCTCCATGCCAACTTTTATATCCGCCTCGCTGATGTCAGAGCTCAGGCGGCCGAAGACGCGCAGCCCGTCAAAATCAGCTATCGCCAAGCGGTAAGGGGCATCATTCTCAAAACCGGTCGGCCCGTAGCTGACTATGGTATAGGTTGCCAGCCTGCCGGTGCCGGTGATTTCAAACCACTCCACGTCACTGGACAGGCATTTCGGGCAGTCTGTCTTCGGTGGGAAGTACATCCCACCGCACTTGCGACAGCGGGTAGCCATCACTTTGCCCTGCTCCAGGTACGTTACAAAATCTGCCGCCTTCGCCTCGGCGGTGAAACTGACTGTGCCAAAATTCTCCAGACCCACTTCTCGCTACCTCCTTAAAATGGTGACATTACCATATTGGCCTACGCCGCCGATATTATGAACCAGACCGATTTCGGCGTCCTTGACCTGAGCCTCGGTCGCCTCGCCGCGGAGCTGCCGGACAATAGTCCGGAGCTGCGAGCCGCCGGTAGCCCCGATGGGATGGCCTTTGGACAGCAGCCCGCCGTCAACATTCACCGGTATCCTGCCATCAGCATAGGTCTGCTTCTCTCCAATCAGGTAACGCCCCTCGCCAGGCTTGGCAAAGCCCAGGTCTTCGTAAGCCATCATCTCGGCAATGGTAAAGCAATCGTGCACCTCGGCGACGTCAATATCCGCAGGTTTAACGCCCGCCATCTGGTAAGCCTGCTTTGCTGCCTCCTGGGTACAGCGCAGCCCGGTGAGCGTCTTGCGCCCGGACATACTCATGGTATCAGTAGCCGCCCCCAACCCCATAATCCAGATAGGCGTGCTATGAGCCCTTTTCGCCACATCGGCATCAGCAACAATGATACAGGAGGCACCATCCGCATTTGCACAGCAATCAAAGACCTTCAGCGGCGTCGCCACCGGGTCTGAGGCTAAAACCTCCTCCAGGCTCAGCACCTTGCGATAAGTGGCCTTCGGGTTCAATGCCCCGTAGTTTGAGTTCTTGACTCTTATCAGCGCCAGGTCTTTTTCAGCGGTACCGTATGTTGCCATGTGCGCCCGGGCGTACATAGCGTAGCCCGAGGGCATGGTAATGCCAAAAGGCGATTCCCAGATTATATCAGCGCCGCGCCCCATTCTCTCCGCAGCATCACGGGAGCTCAGCTCTGACATCTTCTGGAAGCCGATTACCGCCACCACCCGGTGCAGCCCGGACTTTATCATTGACCAGGCAACCCGGAGACCTGTGGTGCTGGAGGAACATACGCTTTCAACATAGAAAGCCGGCTTGGGGGTCAGCTCCAGGTACTCCGATATTAACCCGGATGGTGACCGCTGTTTATCATACTCCGGAGCGGAGCAGGTGATGGAGGCATCAATATCATCGGTACCGATATTCAGCCCCTCCATCGCCTCCTTAAAGGCTTCAAAGCAGAGCTCTCTCACCGATATTCCGCACTTGCGGGAAAAAACGCTCTGCCCTACCCCAACAATAGCGACATCTTGCATTAAATCCCTCCCTTAACTACTCAATGTCAGCAACAGCTTGAGGTCCAGCTTTATGCCGGGACCCATCGTCGTCGTTACTGATGCTGTCTTAATATACTGTCCCTTGGCACCGCTTGGCTTAGCCTTGGTCACCGCTTCTACCACGGCTGCCAGGTTTTCCACGAGCTTATTAACCTCAAAACTAATCTTGCCCAGAGGCACATGGATGATTGCCGTCCGGTCCAGCTTGAATTCCACCCGCCCTTTGCGGGCGTCGCTGATTACCCTCGGCAAGTCGTTAGGAGATACCACCGTGCCTGACTTCGGGTTAGGCATCAGCCCTTTCCTGCCCAGGATTTTTCCCAGCTTGCCTACCCTGCCCATCATGTCCGGCGTAGCAACAGTAGTATCAAATTCCAGCCACCCTTCCTCAATCTTCTTAATCAGCTCGTCACCACCGGCATAATCCGCACCGGCGCTCCTGGCGATTCTCTCCCCATCGCCCTGGGCGAACACCAGAATCCGCACCTCACGCCCCAGCCCGTGTGGAACCAGCGCAACACCCCGCACCTGCTGGCTGGCATCACGCGGGTCAACACCCATCCGCATATGGAGCTCAACCGTCTCGTCAAACTTAGCGAAGGCAGCCTTCTTTGCCAGCTCAAATGCCTCCTGCGGGCTATACTCCTTTGTCCCGTCAATCAGCTTAGCTACCTCAACGTAGTGCTTGCCATGCTTTGTCATCTGCTACTCTATCTCAACCCCCATGCTCCGGGCTGTACCCTCTATAATGCGCTCGGCGGCTTCAATGCTATTAGCATTGAGGTCGCTCGCCTTGGCTTTAGCTATCTCACGCAGTTGCTCCCGGGACAGGCTCCCCGCCTTATCATGACCGGCAGTGCCTGACCCCTTCTCCAGCCCCAGCGTTCTCTTCAGCAGGTCGGTAACCGGCGGCGTCTTGGTGATAAACGTGAAAGACCGGTCTTCAAAGATGGTTATCTCAGCAGGAATAATGGAGCCGGCCTCAGCCGCTGTCCGCTCGTTATATTCCTTGCAAAAAGCCATAATATTAATTCCGTATTGCCCCAGGGCCGAACCGACCGGCGGCGCCGGGTTTGCTTTCCCTGCCGCAATCTGCAGCCTGACTACTGCCTTAACCTTCTTTGCCACTCCTGCCCCCTAAATCTTTTCTACCTGGAACGAGTCAAGTTCCACCGGAGTCTCCCGCCCGAACAGGGTCAGCAGGACCTTAACCTTGCCCTTTTCGGCATTTATCTCGTCCACTATGCCCACGAAATCAACGAACGGGCCATTCGTCACCCGCACGCCCTGCCCTTTTCGGAAGCCGACCTTTACCTTCGGCGCCTCTTCCGTCTGCTTGAGAATCTGGTTAACCTCTTCCTCTGACAGCGGCACAGGCTTGTTCCCGCTGCCGACAAAACCGGTAACACCGGGGGTATTGCGCACTATGTTCCAGCTCTCATCCGTCATCCGCATCTGTACCAGCACATAGCCCGCCAGCATCCTCCTGGACGTGGTATGCCGCTGCCCACCCCTCACCTCAATCTCCTCTTCGGTCGGCACGACTACACCGGCAATATCACCGGCGGTATCCATGAACTTCATGCGCTGCTCCAGGTACCGCTTGACCCGGTCTTCATACCCTGAGTAGGTATGGATTACAAACCACTGCTTCTGATTTTCACCCAAAGATGACCTCTCCTGAAGAAAAAGCTAGACCAAAGCCAGAGCTCTACCTTCCCAGAAGAACCGCATCAACGAGGCGGGAAAAGCCATAGTCCACCGCTCCCAGAACCACCGTAGCAACAACAGTGACTATCAAAACCAGGGTCGTCAGATAGACAAGCTCCCGTCTGGTGAGCCAGACCACCTTCTTCAGCTCGGTTATAGTCTCAGTAATGAAACTAAATCTCGGCTTGGCTGCATGCTGCGTCATAAGAATATACCCACTTGTAGCTACTACTTTACCTCTCGGTGCAGCTGATAGGTACGACAGCGGGGACAAAACTTCCTCAGCTCCAGACGCTGAGGGTCATTCCTCTTGTTCTTGGTTGTCGTATACGTCCTCTCCTTACACTCGGTGCAGGAGAGGTGAATTATGAGCCGGGTCTCAGTCTTTTTCGCCATGGGTTACTCAATTATCTTGGTGATGGTACCGGCACCTACCGTCCTGCCCCCCTCCCGGATGGCAAAACGCGTTCCGACCTCCAGTGCTACCGGATAGATAAGTTTTATCTTCATATTAATGTTGTCCCCGGGCATCACCATCTCCACGCCCTCGGGCAACTCAATGGTCCCGGTGACATCCGTGGTCCGGATATAGAACTGCGGCTTGTAGCCGTTAAAGAACGGCGTATGCCTCCCGCCCTCATCCTTGCTCAGCACATACACCTGCGCTTCGGCATAAGTATGAGGCTTAATTGAGCCGGGGGCAGCAATCACCATACCCCGCTCTATATCTTCCCGCTCAACTCCCCTGAGCAGGATACCGACAGCATCGCCGGGCTCAGCGTAGTCCAGCATCTTATGGAACATCTCCAGACTGGTCGCCACTGTCCGCTTGGGCTCATGGTGCAAGCCGACTATTTCCACCTCGTCCCCGGGCTTGATTACACCCCGCTCCACTCTCCCCGTGGGCACCGTGCCCCGCCCTTTGATACTGAAAACGTCCTCCACCGACATTAAGAAGGGCTTGTCCTTAGGCCTGACCGGCGTGGGAATATAACTATCAACGGCATCCATCAACTTCCAGATACGCCCGCACCACTCGCAATCCCTCTTGCCACAGCCGCACTCCAGCGCCTTAAGCGCGCTCACCCTGATTATAGGCACCTCGGCGCCCGGGAAACCGTACTTTGGTAGCAGCTCCTCTCTCAGCTCAAGCTCCGTAACCTCCAGCAGGTCAGGGTCATCCACCAAGTCAATTTTATTCAAAGCGACAATGACATACGGAACCTCCACCTGGTGCGCCAGCAGCAGGTGCTCCCGGGTCTGGGGCATGACACCGTCCTCGGCAGCGACCACCAGGATGGCACCATCCATCTGGGCAGCGCCGGTTATCATGTTCTTAATATAGTCAGCATGCCCCGGGCAATCCACATGGGCATAGTGCCGCTTCTCCGTCTCATACTCAACATGGGAGATGGCAATGGTCATGCCACGTGCCTTCTCCTCCGGCGCATTATCAATGCTGGCAAACTCGCGGAACTCGGCAAAACCTCCTTTTGACAGCACCAGGGTGATTGCCGCCGTCAACGTTGTCTTGCCATGGTCAACGTGCCCGATAGTGCCCACATTGCAGTGTGGCTTATTCCGTTCAAACTTCCTCTTTGCCATTTAGACCCCCTTCTTCAAGCCCACAACCAGATTCGAACTGGTGACCCCGTTCTTACCAAGAACGTGCTCTACCGGCTGAGCTATGTGGGCACTTGTTTCACTATTATATATGCTTTAAAGTCCAGTGTCCAGTGGCTTAGTAGATGGTGGAGGGGGTAGGATTCGAACCTACGCAGCCCTTAGGGCGGCAGATTTACAGTCTGCTCCGATTAACCACTCCGGCACCCCTCCCCCTCGCCAATCTCTCAGCCCGAGAGGGGATTCGAACCCGCTAACCTACCGATTACAAGTCGGTTGCGCTGCCATTGCGCCACTCGGGCACTATTATCTACAAAGTGCATATTATACGAGCCGCCAGTATAAAAGTCAAGCCTGAATCTAGCTCACCGGCCCACAGCGCCCGGCGCCCCTTACACGGTTTCTCTATCCAGCCATTCCAGATAGTCCCGGTTGCCACCGACAACGGGCAGAGCAATTATCTCCGGGACCTCATAGCTATGAACCTGCCGCACCAGCGCTATGACTTCATCCAGGCCAGATATTCTGGTCTTGATGATTAACAGACTCTCAGCAGCAGAGTCAATCTTGCCCCGCCACCAGAACAGCGAACTGACCCCGGGCACAATACTGACACAGGCGACCTTCCTGCGCTCAAGCAACACGCCAGCTATTTTCTGCGCCTCTTCACCTGAGCCGGCAGCAACCAGCACCACCAGATACCCGGTATCTTTCATACCCGGCTAGCCTATCCTCCCCGCAACCTCCTGAAGAAGTCATCACCCACGCCGGTTGGGATAACCGGGGCTTTTCGGTTGAGCCAGCTCACATGCAACGGCGTAATGGAGATATTGCCCTGCTCCACCGCCCACATATCACTATTACCAGCGACAACCCTGCCATTCTTGCTGCGCACCAGCCAGTAGTATTTGCGTTTCCCGTCATCCCCCTCCTCAGCCGTATTGATATGAGTCCCGCTGGCAAGCTGCGTAACTAACACCCCGCCAATACCGGCTAAGGGTCTGTCGGGCAGGTTTACGTTAAGAAAGACCTTCCCTTCCCACAGGCTGGAGCCAACCCACTCCCCAAGCAGCGCCGCCAGCCTGCCTGCCGTATCCAGGGTCTCACCGCCGGCTCCCACCTCGGCGGAGATAGCCATCGCATGCCGGTTATGCAGGTAGCCCTGGAGGGCGGCGCTCACCGTTCCCGAGATAAGGACGTCATCCCCCAGGTTCGCCCCATTATTTATACCGGAGACAACCAGGTCCACGTTGCCACCAGCCAGCATCTCCAGACCAAGGATAACACAGTCGCTCGGGGTACCCTCAACAGCATAGGTCTCAATCTCCGGCACCATAGGTCTCACCCTTTTCACCCTCAGCGGCTGAAGCAGGGTCACCGCCGTGCCTATGGCACTCTGCTCCCGGTCTGGAGCCACCACCACCACCCGCCCGATGTTCTTCAGGGCTCTAGCCAGTACCCACAGTCCATCAGCGAGTATCCCGTCATCATTGGTAACCAGTATTGTCATCACTTTGCAGTTTACCATACAAAAGATAGCCGCCTCAAATCACCGCCGCTTTTGATAACTCTACTTAATATGTGTTATTATTTATATGGTATGACGAGCTTTGTTGAAGAGGTTGCCGCCACCCCCGGCGGTGAGCATATTCGCTCTTGTATTCAGTGTGGTGTCTGCACCGGTTCCTGCCCCATGGCGGGAGAGATGGAGTATCCCCCGCGGAGGATTATTGCCCTGATTAGAGCGGGTATGCGGGACGAGGTCCTTTCCAGCGACTCCATGTGGCACTGCCTCTCCTGCTATATGTGCACCGTGCGCTGCCCCCGGGAAGTGAAGCCCACCGAGCTGGCTCATGCCCTGGAAGCGCTGGCAACGGAGCATGGCTTCAGGGTCAGGGGGACTTATACTCCAGCCATGTACCGGAGCTTCACAGGCTCAATCAAGGATAACGGGCGAGTCCATGAATTCGGCATGATGCTCAATTATTATCTCAGGACTAACCCGCTGGCGGCAGTCAAGATGCTGCCGCTGGCGCTCAGCCTGCTACGGCACGGCAGGATGCCGCTTGCGCCCAGCCGCATAAAAGCAAGGATAGAGCTCAGGAAAATCCTTAAGAAATCTGCCGAAATCAAGAATAGGCAGCGGGACGAAGTTCCGGCAGCGCTACATACTCACTAAGTGCGACAGGCAGCCTCCGGATAACCTGATAGTGGAGTGTCAAAGAGGGGCTTTGCCCCCCTTCTATGAATATCTTCCCTCTCCCGCTGGTAAGGGGGAAGGGGCAAAGGGAATGGGGTTAATATAATGGAACCCAGAATTGGCGTCTATATCTGCCACTGCGGCAGCAACATTGCGGGCACCGTTAACCCCGAGGAGGTAGCCCGTTTCGCCCGGGAACTGGACGGGGTTGTCATCGCCCGTGACTACAAGTTCATGTGCTCTGACCCGGGGCAGGAGCTTATCAAGAAAGATATCAAGGAGCTGGAGCTCAACCGCATCGTCGTCGCCTCCTGCTCGCCGACAATGCACGAACCGACCTTCCGCCGCGTCTGCCAGGCGGCGGGGATAAACCCGTACCTGTTTGAGATGGCGAATATCCGCGAGCACTGCTCCTGGGTAACCGAGGACAAAGAGAAAGCCACCGAGAAAGCCAAAGCCCTGGTCAGCGCCGCTGTGAGCCGGGTGATGTACCACCAGCCTCTCCAGACCAGAGAGGTCGTCATCAACCCCAACACGCTGGTCGTCGGCGGTGGCATTGCCGGCATCCAGGCAGCCCTCAAGATTGCTGACTCCGGGCACAAGGTCTACCTGGTGGAGAGGAGCCCCAGTGTCGGCGGACACATGGCGCAGCTGGACAAGACCTTCCCCACCCTGGACTGCTCCGCCTGCATTCTCACACCAAAGATGACCCTTGTCCGCTCCCACTCCTTTATTGAACTGCTGACCTACAGCGAGGTGATAGAGGTCTCCGGCTACGTCGGCAACTTCAAGGTCAAGATAAGGAAGAAGGCACGCTACGTCAACGAGGACAAGTGCACCGGCTGCGGCATGTGCCAGACCAAGTGCCCGTGGAAAGTACCCAATGAGTTTGATGCCGGACTGGGTAATAGAAAGGCAATCTATACTCCCTTCGCCCAGGCGGTGCCCAATATCCCGGTCATTGACCGCGAGCACTGCGCCTATTTCCAGAGCGGCAAGTGCCGCGCCTGCGAGAAGTTCTGCGAGACGAAAGCCATTGACTTTGAGCAGCAGGACGAGATAATAGAAATTGATGTCGGCTCAATAATCGTCGCCACCGGCTTTCAGGTATTTGACCCCACCCCCATCTATCAGTACGGCTACGGCAGGCTGCCCAACGTCATCACCAGCCTTGAGTTTGAGAGGCTGGTCAACTCGGCGGGCCCCACCGGTGGTGAAGTCCTGCTCAAAGACGGCTCACACCCGAAGAGCGTCGCCATCATCCACTGCGTCGGCAGCCGAGACGAACAATATCACGAGTACTGCTCCCGCGTCTGCTGCATGCACTCCATGAAGTTCGCCCACCTGATAAGAGAGCACATGCCGGAGACCGAGGTCTACGAGTTCTATATTGACATCCGCAGCTTTGGCAAGGGCTACGAGGAGTTCTATAACCGCATCCTCAGCGAAGGGACTATCTTCGTCCGCGGACGCCCGGCGGAGATAAGCACCACCAAGACCCCGGACGGCAAGGACAAGCTCATCGTCCAGTTTGAAGATACCCTAGCGGGAATCCAGCGCCGGCTGCCGGTGGACATGGTCATCCTGAGCTGCGCACTGGAGCCGCAGCCGGACACTGAGGCTATCGGCAGGTTATTTAACATCAGCCGCAGCGCCGACGGCTTCTTCCTGGAGAAGCATCCCAAGCTTGACCCGGTCGCCACCATGACCGATGGCATATTTGTCGCCGGCTGCTGCCAGGGCCCCAAGGACATACCCGATACGGTGGCGCAGGCATCCGCCGCCGCCGCCGAAGCCCTGGCAATGATAAGCAAGGGGACGGTGGAGATTGAAGCCGCCACGGCTATTATTGACGAGAAAATCTGCAGCGGCTGCCAGGCATGTAAGCTGGTCTGCCCCTACAGCGCCATTACCTACGATGAGCAGAAGAAGGTCTGCCGGGTTAACGACGCCCTCTGCAAAGGCTGCGGCGCCTGTGTCGGCGGCTGCCCCAGCGACGCCATCAGCCTCAGGCACTACACCAACGAGCAGATTGTCGCCCAGCTAGAGGGTATTCTGGTATAAGGGTATCTGTAAATCCATCCCCCTGACCCTCCTTCCTTTATGAAAGGAAGGAGGGATTTGTTAAAGAGGGGCTGGCATCCTCCTGAACACCCATTGAGACCCCACTAAAACGCAGAATCCATTATTACTTGCGCAAGGTCTACCTAAGAACGACCAATTCTCAAAAACAGAAGTGTTAAATTTCATTTCAGAGGGGGCGCAGCCCCCTCTTTGAAAACACAATTCCCCTTCCCTTTACGAAAGGGAAGGGGATAAAGGGGTCAGGATTTTCCAGAATCCTCTAATATTCGCTGGAGACGAAGCTCTGAATCTCGGCGTAGCTGAACACGGGCCCATCGCGGCAGACGTAGAGATTACCGATGTTGCACCGCCCGCACTTGCCGATGCC
>CAYUBP010000008.1:0-2101 GCA_964443115.1 uncultured Dehalococcoidales bacterium
TCACCTGAAGCTGGAAAACGGCGAGCGGTATGACTGGCAGTGTCCAATCGCTGACCTGCCACTCATCATGGCTGCCGGGGTAGAAGGCGAGAGATATACCGCCAGCCACCTGGGCTTGCCCCTCAGGCTACCCTGGGGGTATCACCACCTCACGGTAGAAACACAGGGCAGGTGTGTCGATAGTCTCATTATATCAGCGCCAAGAAGGGCTTTCCTGCCTGAGCTGCGAGTCTGGGGGGCATTCCTCCCCCTGTATGCTCTGCATACAGGTAGTAGCTGGGGAGGCGGCGATTACCGGGACATGGAGGCGCTGGTCAGCTGGCTCGCCAGCGTGGGAGCGCAGGTGGCAGCGACTCTACCCCTCCTGGCTACATTCCCCGATGACGCCAGCCCCTACCTTCCGGTCAGCCGCCTTCTGTGGAACGAGTTTTATGTTGCGATAGACAAAGTACCGGAGCTGGCAAAGTGTCCCTCTGCGCAGGCTCTATTACAGTCGTCATCACTCATAGAGGAGATAGAGACCCTGCGCCGCCTGCCTTTGGTGGACTACCCCCGACAGATGGTACTGAAACGCAAAATCCTGGAGGAGCTATGCCGGTGTCTGTTTAGTGAACCCTCTCCCCGTCGGGAGGCACTGCAGCACTTTGCCGACTCCAATCCGGCGGATGGAGACTATGCCCGCTTCCGGGCTGCCTGCGACAGGCAGGGTCTGCCCTGGCGGGACTGGGCAAACGCAGGCGGCAACCTGGAGCCGTCTGACTATGACGAGGATACCCGGCGGTACTATCTCTACACGCAGTGGCTGGCTTGCCAGCAGATGGAGCAGCTCTCTTCCAGGGCAAGGGAGAAGGGAGTGCGCCTGTACTTAGACCTGCCGCTGGGGGTACACCCGGACGGTTACGACGTCTGGCGAAACCGCAATATATTCATCACCGGCGTTTCTGCTGGGGCACCGCCGGATATTGTCTTTACCCGGGGACAAGACTGGTCTTTCCCCCCCCTGCACCCACATCAAATCAGGGAGCAGGGCTACGGGTATGTCATCTCCTATCTCCGCCACCATCTGAGACACGCCGGTATTCTCCGTCTTGACCATGTGATGGGCCTGCACCGCCTGTACTGCATCCCGCTAGGGATGGAAGCCAGCCAGGGAGCATATATACGCTACCCGGCGGAGGAGCTTTACGCCATCATCAGCCTGGAGTCCCACCGTAATAAAGTAATCATCGCCGGTGAGGACCTGGGCACCGTGCCCCGCTACATAAGACCGGCGATGGGGCGGCACGGTCTTTGCCGGACTTATGTCCTGGGCTATGAACTGGCTTCCAACCAGCCGCCTGCCGTGCCCCGCAATGCAATAGCCAGCCTTGGCACCCATGATATGCCCCCCTTTGCCGCCTTCTGGCAGGACCTGGATATCCAGCAGCGCCTGGAGCTTGGTATCCTGAATGATGAAACCGCCGGCCTGGAGAGACAAGCCCGGCACTATAGCCGGCAGAACTGGCTCGCCTATTTACGCAGCCGGGGATGGGTAGCTACCGGCGCAGCCGATACCGCGGCTGCCCTGAGGGGCTGCTTATCTTTCCTGGCTGCCAGCCCGGTACAGGTGGTGCTGGTCAACCTGGAGGATACATGGCTGGAGACAATGCCCCAGAACATACCCAGCACCACCGACGAGTACCCGAACTGGCAGCGCAAGGTGCGCTACAGCCTTGACCAGTTTTGCCAAATGCCACAGGTAACTGATACACTAGGCATGGTTAATAAGCTGAGACATGATAAGGGCGGTAGCTGATGACACGCAGAGTGCTATACGATGTAACTCTTCTGACCGCTGATGACCTTTACCTGTTCAACGAGGGCTCTCACTTCCGCCTGTACGAAAAGCTGGGTGCCCACCTGATGACGGCTAAGGGGCAGGAAGGGACTTACTTTGCAGTCTGGGCGCCGGATGCCGAGAAGGTAGCCGTCATGGGTGATTTTAACGGCTGGAACAGGGAAAGCCACCAGCTCCGTCCCAGGGAGCGCTCCGGCATATGGGAAGGCTTTATCCCCGGGGTCGCCAGAGGTGCTCTCTATAAGTACTACATCAGCTCGCGTT
>CAYUBP010000008.1:2111-14460 GCA_964443115.1 uncultured Dehalococcoidales bacterium
TATGCCCTCTACCAGGAGACGCCTCCCAGGACAGGCTCGGTCGTCTGGGAGCTTGAATATAGATGGGGAGACCGGGAGTGGCTCCAGAAGAGGCATAGTCACAATGCGCTAAGTGCCCCGCTATCAATATACGAAGTCCACCCCGGCTCATGGCGGCGGGTGCCCGAAGAAGACGGGCGTCCCCTTACCTACCGGGAACTGGCACCTCAGCTAGCCGAGTATGTCAAAGAGATGGGGTTTACTCATGTCCAGTTCCTGCCGGTGATGGAGCACCCCTTCTACGGCTCCTGGGGCTACCAAATCACCGGCTACTTTGCCCCCACCAGCCGCTACGGCACGCCCCAGGACTTCATGTACCTCGTTGACTATCTGCACCGGCATGACATCGGGGTTATCCTTGACTGGGTACCGTCGCACTTCCCCAACGATGAGCACGGGCTCGGCTTTTTTGATGGCACCCACCTCTACGAGCATGCCGGCAACAAGGGTTTTCACCCTGACTGGAAAAGCCTCATCTTCAATTACGGGCGGGCTGAGGTGCAGAGCTTTCTCATCAGCAGCGCCCTCTTCTGGCTGGACAGTTACCATGTGGACGGGCTGCGGGTGGACGCCGTAGCCTCTATGCTATACCTTGACTACTCACGGAAGAACGGCGAGTGGGTACCAAATAAGTATGGGGGCAGGGAGAACCTGGAAGCCATTGCCTTCCTGCGCAGGTTCAACGAGGAGGTCTATCAACACCACCCTGATGTCCAGACGATTGCCGAGGAGTCTACCGCCTGGCCCATGGTCTCACGGCCTACTTACGTGGGTGGCCTGGGATTCGGCATGAAGTGGGACATGGGCTGGATGCATGACACCCTGCTCTATATGTCCCACAACCCAATCTTCCGGAAATACCACCACAACAATTTGACCTTCCGCATGCTCTATGCCTTCACCGAGAACTTCGTGTTGCCCCTGTCTCATGACGAGGTCACGCACGGCAAGGGGGCACTGCTGGCAATAATGCCCGGCGACGGCTGGCAGAGGTTCGCCAACCTGAGGCTGCTCTTCGGCTACATGTACGGGCAGCCGGGAAAGAAGCTGCTCTTCATGGGCAGCGAGCTGGGGATGTGGCGGGAATGGGCACATGATGGCAGCCTGGACTGGCATTTTCTTGGCTATGAACGGCACTCCCAGATACAGAAATGGGTCAGGGCATTAAATCATCTTCACCGGAGCGAACCGGCGCTCCACGAGCTGGACTTTGACGGTGCCGGATTTGAGTGGATTGACGCTAACGATGCCCTTAACAGTGTTATCAGCTTCGTCAGAAAAGGCAAGACAACCGGGGATATGCTGCTCGTCATCTGTAACTTCACCCCGACGACCCACTGGAACTACCGTATCGGGGTGCCGCGCGGCGGACACTGGGAAGAAGTGCTTAACGGCGACTCACCGGGGTACGGGGGGAGTGGACAGCTTAATCCGGGGGGGCTGGAGGCTCCCGAAGTCCCGTGGCACGGACGCCCTTACTCCCTGAGCCTGACCGTCCCGCCGCTGGCTGCCGTGTTCCTCAAGAGCCGGGGTAGCCAGCCATGAAGCAGCGCTACATATGTATCCACGGTCATTTCTACCAGCCGCCGCGGGAGAACCCCTGGCTGGAATACGTAGAGATGCAAGACTCCGCCTACCCCTACCATGACTGGAACGAGCGGGTGACCGCCGAAGCCTACGCTCCCAATACCGCCGCCCGCATTCTTGACGGCGAAGGCTACATCACCAGGATGGTCAATAACTACGCCAGGATGAGCTTTGACTTTGGACCAACCCTGCTCTACTGGCTGGAGAAAAACTCCACCGAGGTCTATGAGGCTGTTATCAGTGCCGACCGAGAGAGCCAGAGGCTGTTCTCCGGGCATGGGGCTGCCCTCGCCCAGGCGTACAATCACTTGATTATGCCGCTGGCTAACCGCCGCGATAAGCGGACACAGGTGCTCTGGGGAATCCGGGATTTTGAGCACCGCTTCGGACGGAAGCCGGAGGGAATGTGGCTGCCGGAGACTGCCGTTGACATGGAGACCATGGACATCATGGCGGAGAACGGAATCCTGTTTACCATTCTTGCCCCGCACCAGGCAGGGCGGGTGCGCCGGATGGGTAATGAAAAGTGGACTGAGCTGACCAATGCCGATATAGACCCCTCCATGCCTTACCGGATTAACCTGACGTCAGGGAGGCAGTTCAACATCTTCTTCTATAATGGCTCAATTGCCCAGTGTGCCGCCTTCGGCGACCTTCTTAAAAACGGGGAGAGCTTTGCCTGCCGCCTGGTTGAGGCTTTTTCGGAAGAGAGCGCTGCGCCACAGCTCTCCCACATCGCCAATGATGGGGAGACCTACGGTCATCACCACCGGTTTGGCGAGATGGCGCTGGCATACGCCACGAGCTATATTGAGTCAAAAGGGCTGGCACGGATTACCAGCTACGGTGAGTTCCTGGAGAAGCACCCGCCGACATACGAGGTTGAGGTTAGAGAGAACACATCATGGAGCTGTCCCCATGGTGTTGAGCGCTGGCGCAGTGATTGCGGCTGTAACACCGGCAGGAACGAGAGCTGGAACCAGTCATGGCGCACTCCCCTCCGCCAGGCGATGGACTGGCTCCGGGACACGCTGGCTTCCAAATTCGAGGAGCAGGCAAGCCGATTACTCAAAGACCCCTGGGCAGCCCGTGATGATTACATTCAGGTAGTACTCAACCGCTCACCGGATTCTATCCAGGAGTTTCTTACCCGACACGCCTTGAGGCAGGCAGACGATTCTGATAGAATCGCCATCCTCAAGCTGATGGAGCTCCAGCGCCACGCCATGCTCATGTTTACCAGTGACGGCTGGTATTTTGATGAGCTCTACGGCATTGAAACGCTGCAGGTTATCCAGAATGCCGGGCGGGCGGCTCAACTCGCCGGCGAGCTGTTCGGTGATGATATTGAGCACAGATTTTTAAAGCGCCTGGGACTGGCAAAGAGCAACATACCGGCACAAGGTGATGGACGCCGCATTTACGAAAGATACATCAAGCCCGCCATGGCCAGCCTGACCGGGGTTGCTGCCCACCTTGCTATCAGCTCTCTCTTTGGTGGCGAGCAAGACCGGGTCTACTGCTATAGTATTGACCGCGAGGACTACCAGACCCTCGCCACGGATAGAGCAAAGCTGTCAGTGGGAAGAGCCAGGATAACGTCCGGGATTACCACCGAATCATCTGTCTTTAACCTGGGTGCCGTGCACCTCGGCGGCCATATAGTTTATGGCGGCGTCCGTGAGTACCAGGGCGAAGAAGCCTATAAGACAATGGTGAGAGAAATGTCCGGCGCCTTCTCCGCGGCGGAATTCCGCAGGCTAATCAAGCTCCTGGAGACTCACCTCGGCACCTTCAGCTACTCGCTGAAAGACCTGTTCCATGACCGCCAGCGTCAGGTCATGGACGGCATCCTGGAATCAGCGCTGGCTGAAATTGAAATCGCCTACCATCACGTCTATGAGCACTTCTACCCGCCGATGCGCTTCCTCACCGAGCTCGGTAATCCGGTGCCCCGGGCATTCTACCAGGCGGCTGAGTTTATCCTTAACAACAACCTGCACCGGGCGCTGGGTACGGACACGCTGGACCTGGAGCGGGTCAAAGCCCTCCTTGACGAGGCGGTAACCTGGAAGGTTGAGCTTGACGCGGAAGGACTCGCCTATCTCTTCCAGAGGTCACTGGAAAGAATTCTGGCTAAGCTGGATGCTACCCCGTCAGACCTTCGCCTGCTTGACAACCTCATCGCGACGGCAGGCATGGTAAAGATACTACCATTCGGGGTTGACCTGTGGCGTGTGCAGAACCTGTACAACCGGATGATGCAGACGGTCTATCCCGGGTTCCGGCAAAAGGCGGAGCGGGGGGACCAATCCTCAGCAGAATGGGTAAGCCATTTCTCTGCTCTGGGGCAGAAGCTCTCAGTGCGGATTCCCTGAAGACATTCTATATCCCGGCAGCCGGTTTATATAGCCCTGACACATATTCCTTAAGCATGCGCCGGCTGCAAAACTGGGGAGCGATGGAGCTTATAGACTCTTTAATCAGCGCGACCCACTCGTTGGGCACACCACTCACGCTACGCTTATAGTAGAGCGGGACAACCTCCTCTTCCAGCAGGCGGTAGAGCGCCTCTGCATCGGTTTCATCACCGCCTGCCAATTGCAGCCCATCGGTGTCAGAACCTATTGTCCAGCCATTCCTGCCATTGTACCCCTCGTGCCACCAGCCGTCGGGTATACTCAGGTGCAGGGCACCGTTCAAGCTCGCTTTCATGCCGCTGGTACCGCAGGCTTCCTGCAGGCGGCGGGGCGTGTTCAGCCAGACATCAACCCCGTGCACCAGATAGTGAGCCATGTGCATATCGTAGTCCTCAACAAAGACTATCCTCCCCTGAAAATCACGCGTCACCGCCTGGCTATAGACCTGTTGCAGGAGATGCTTGGACTCAAAATCGCTGGGGTGAGACTTGCCGGCAAAGACAACCTGTACAGGGTGCCACTGGTTATTGACAATCTTCTTGAGGCGCTCTATGTCCTGGAAGACGAGCGTTGGCCGCTTGTACTCAGTGAAGCGGCGCACAAAGCCAATGGTCAGCGCCTCCGGGTCAAGCACTGCCCCCATCGCCATCTGCTGCCCCCATGGTATATCTGTCTCCAGCCACCGGCTGCGTATCCGCTCCCGAATTGCCCCCACGAGGTGGCGTTTCTGCCGCTGGCGAATTGCCCAGAGTTCATCATCGGGGATTTCCCGCAGGCGTTCCCATATTTTGCCGTCATCATGCCTGGTAAGCCAGTCCTTGCCCAGGTATCTCTCAAAAAGATAATTCATCTCGGCGGAAAGCCATGTGGGCAGATGTACCCCGTTGGTCACATGAGAGATAGGCACCCTGTCTTCAGAAACATCCGGCCAGAGGTTGTGCCACATCCGGTGTGTAACCTTCTCATGTAGCTGGCTAACTGCGGAGCGCCCGTTAGCCATTCGCAGGGCAAATGCCGTCATATTAAATGCCGGGAAACCGGCACCATCCTGCCGACCCATCTCATAGATAGACCCCCGGTCGGCACCGAAGGATTTCCAGTAATTCCTCAGGTATTTATCAACAAGCTCAGTGGGGAAGACGTCGTGTCCGGCAGCTACCGGCGTGTGAGTGGTAAAGACGGTTGCCGCCTGTACCCTGCGCTGTGCCTCGGTAAGGCTGACTCCCTGTGCTATCTCCTCCCGCACCCTCTCCAGCATCATGAAAGCGGTATGCCCCTCGTTGCCATGCCAGACCCGCGGCGAGATGTTTAAAGCCCGCAGGACGCGCACGCCGCCGATGCCAAGCACGATTTCCTGCTGTACACGCAGCTCCCGGTCAGCGATATAGAGCCGCGCCGACAACTGCCGGTACTGCGACGGGTTACCCTCAATATTGGTATCCAGAAGATAGATATTGGTGCGTCCCACTTTCACCTGCCACACGCCGATGGATACGGGCACATTTTCCAGTTCAACTGTGGCTAAAGATACCCCGCCCCCGGGAGAAAACACCCGGCTGATGGGCGCCTCATCAAAGTTGAGCTCCTGGTAAAGCTCCTGCTGCCAGCCGTCCAGGGAAACATGCTGGTGAAAGTAGCCCTGCGGGTACATAAAGCCGATGGCGACCATCGGCAGACCGAGGTCGCTTGCCTCCTTGCAGATATCCCCCGCCAGTATACCCAGGCCACCGGCATAAATCGGCAGCGAGTTATGTATGGCGTACTCCATAGAAAAATAACCGACGGGGTCGCCTGCCAGTCCGGGGTAGTTAGCCGAAACCCATTTATTCGGCGTCTTTACGTCATTATCAAAGGCTGCCATAACCGAGTCGTACAGCTCAAGAAAGGCAGGGTCGTTTGCGGCTTCCTGCAGCCTATCGGGGCTGACCTCCCTCAGCTCTTTTACCGGGTTATGCCCTCCCAACCGCCACAGCGGATAGTCCAAGGCACGGAACAGCCGGCGCGCCTGGTCGTGCCAGCTCCACCACAGGTTATTAGCCAGCTCCTCAAGCCGGCGTATGCGCTCCGGTATTTCTATCATGAAACCAATTTCCCCGCAATTCTAGCCCATTAAGAATATATCCCTGATTATACCCCAAATCACCAGGGTAATACTAAAAATAAGCTGCCGGTTTACCGCTGTCAAGACCTCAGCCGTTGACACCACGGCATTTTTGAAATACGATTAGAAATGACGGCACTATGGAGCTGGCTTCACTGCCGCAACCACGGATGGCATGCCGGCAAAGGAGGGAGAACAATGGCGCTATCAGTGTCAAGCCCGGCGCTCAAAGATGGAGGCAGAATCCCCGCCAGGTACACCTGCCAGGGACAGGACATATCACCACCGCTGTCCTGGAGCGACCCCCCCGCCGGCACTCAGTCTTTTGCCATTATAGTGGACGACCCGGATGCCCCGGCTGGCACATTTACCCACTGGGTTATTTATAACATCCCGGCTGGCAGCCGCAGCATGCCCGAAGCCGTGCCGACCCAGCCCCAGCTTGCCGATGGTACCCGCCATGGCAGGAACGACTCCGGCGATACTGGCTATTATGGGCCCTGCCCTCCCCCGGGTAAGCCCCACCGCTACCAGTTCACCGTTTACGCCCTGGGCAGAATGCTTAACCTGGCACCGGGCGCATCAAAAAAGCATCTCCTCAGTACCATGCAGGGGCATATCCTGACTCAGGGACGGCTTACGGGGATATACCAGCGATGACATATAGAGAATATTTATGTAAAAAGCCAGGGTGGATTACTACCCTGGCTTTTTATACGCGAAGCAGAAACGCGGGCTAACCTTTTCGCTCTGGTTACGTTATATGCTCTAGAGGGACAAAATACACCGCCCGCGGAGGAAAGACAATGCAGCTAAAGTGGTTTATACCCGTTATTCTCATCTCAACTATAGCAGCTCTCCTTCTGGCAATGATGCCTGGCTGCCGTGCTGCTGAAGCAATAGAAAGCTACATCGCCCTGATACCCAGGGTGCTGCATAGCGGCGGCAGCGAAGCGGTGTCTTTCACTCTCCTCAATGGTGAGCAGTTTGCGTCGGGCAAAGTTGAGGCAGCTCTGGTCAAGGACGGCGAGGAGATAGTCAAAGCCAGAGGAGACATTGCCGGAAAAGGACAGATACAGCTTGATATCCCCGATGTCCCTGAGGGCGAGTACCAGATTGTAGTCAGGGGTAATGGATTTGAGGACGAAACTCAGGTCAGTGTTGAGAACCGCTTCCTGGTTTTTGCCGAGACGGATAAGCCAATCTACAAGCCGGGGCAGACCATATACCTGAGGATTATCAGCCTGGACATTGAGCTGAAGCCGGTGAGCGAGACGGCTACGATTGAGATTCTGGACGCCAAGGGCATAAAGCTCTTCCGCAGTGAGGTGCAGACCGATGAATACGGCATGGCGAGCCTGGAGTTCCCTATCTCTGATGAGCCCAACCTGGGAGTATGGAAGATAACCACCAATACCGGGAAGGAAAAGACTCAGCTGGACGTCAGGGTAGAGGAATATGTGCTGCCCAAGTACGAGATAAGCGTAGAGCTTTCCCGGGAATGGTTCCTGGTTGATGAGCCGGTCACCGGCATAATCCGTGCCGAATACAGCTTCGGCAAGCCGGTGAAGGGTGAGCTTGAAATCACAGCCTCGCGCTATGTCGGCGAGTGGCAGGAGTACGCCACCTTCTCAAAGACCATTGATGGCGAGGCGTCGTTTGAGCTGCCGCCGGTAAACTACGTTGCCGGCACCCCGGAGGGGCGGGGGACGGGTAATGTCATTCTGGATATAGCAGTCAAGGAACCGGCTACCGGCTACGAGGAAAAGACCAGCCGGCTGCTTACCGTCTCCGATTCACCAGTAACCGTCCAGATAATCCCCGAAGGCGCTGTCTTCAAGCCTGGGCTGCCCTTCCAACTGCTTGTCATCACCGAGACACCGGACAACCAACCGGTAGAAGCTATGGTCAAAGTAACGGCAACCTATCTGAGCGATGAGCTTAAAGAAGAAGACAGCGAAGAAAAAGAGATAGAGACCAGTAACGGGCAGGCGGTGCTTGAGATTTCGCCCCCCGATAGCAGCATCGCCGTGATTATTGAATGCTCCACCGGCGGGGCTTATGCGTCCAGGACTATCCAGGCTTCTTACTCGCCATCGGGGAACTTCATTCATCTGGAGCAGGTGAGCGACGGTATTCCCCGCATCGGTGAGAAGGTTACTTTCAAGGTCCACTCCACCAAGGAAGCTTCCAACTTCTACTACGAGGTGGTCTCGCGCAACATGGTGGTCTTCAGCGATTTTACCTCCAGTGACGAAATCACCTTCTCCACCACCCCACTGATGGCGCCCTCATCCCGGCTGCTTGCATATCAAATCCTGCCCAACAGCGAGGTAGCCGCCGATTATATACCATTTGAGGTTGAGGGGGAGTACCCGCACAGCGTTACCGCCGATTTCAGCCAGAACGAAGCCAGTCCCGGCGAAGAGGTGAGTATAGACATCAATACAGAGGGAGAATCCCGCGTCGGCATCGTGGCGGTTGACAGGTCAGTTTATATCCTGGCAGAGAACCGGCTGAACCTGGAGCAGGTTTTTGCTGAGCTTGAGAGGCTTTACATGCAGCCTCAGGCGGAGCTACACGAGGTCACCATCTACCCGGTGGCGGAAACCAGGGGGGCCAAGGAGACTTTTGAAGATGCCGGCGTTATAGTGCTGAGCAACAACAAGGTACCCGAGGGTAAGGAATATAAATGGGAAGAAGAGTCCCCAGGTTTCTGGGACGGAATAATGAAGGTTTTCGGTGGGATGGCGGCGCAGGAAGCCAGAGGACCTACTCCCGTTCCTGCACCCACTCCCAATGATAGCACTTCAGGGCTTGCCGAGGTAGAGCAGATAAGGCAGTACTTCCCGGAGACATGGCTCTGGGAAATAATAACCACTGACTCAGATGGCGAAGCCTCGCTACAGGTCAAAGTGCCGGATACTATTACCACCTGGATGCTCCGGGCTGTCGCCCTCTCTAAAGAGAACGGCTTCGGCACCGCCGAGGATGAGTTGACCGTATTCCAGCCGTTCTTCGCTACAATTGACCTGCCCTACTCGGCAATAAGAGGCGAGGAGTTCCCGGTCACGGTATCCATATATAACTACCTGGATACACCCCAGCGCGTCCTGGTCCAAATTGAAGATGCCGGCTGGTTTGACCTCCTGGATGATACGGAAAAGACAGTGGACATTGCGGCTAACAATATTGGCAGTGTGGAGTTCAGGATAAGACCCACCGGTCTGGGGACTAACGATGTCAAGATAACCGCCCGCAGCCAGGAGGCGGCTGATGCCCTTATCAAGCAGCTCATTGTTGTGCCCGAGGGCATTTCCCGGGAGGTTGTTGACAACCTGGTTCTCACGGAAGGCTCCGAGATAGTGAATACGTCTATCCCGATACTGGCAGTCGCCGACTCCGGTAGGGCATATATAACATTCACCTCAAGCTACCTGACCCAGACCCTGGAGGGGCTGGAAGAGCTTATCCAGATGCCCTTTGGCTGCGGGGAGCAGAACATGATAATGTTTGCCCCCGATATCTATATCGCCAGGTATCTTGAGGAGAGCGGGCAGCTTAAGCCGGAGATAATGGCTAAGGCAGAGAAGCTGATGATTACCGGCTACCAGAGGGAGCTTACCTACCGTCACAGTGACGGCAGCTTCTCCGCTTTTGGCGAGAGCGATGAGCTGGGCAGCCTCTGGCTGACCGCCTTCGTGCTGAAGAGCTTCTCCCAGGCAAAAGACCTCATCTACATTGATGACAGCATCCTGGAAGAGGCAAGAGAATGGATTACCGCCCATCAGAACAGCGACGGCTCCTTTGACGCCGTCGGCTTTGTGCACCATCAGGAGATGATGGGCGGTCTTCAGGGTAAGACGGCGCTCACCGCCTACGTTGCCATCGCTCTCATGGAAGCCGGAGAGGAAACGGCGGCAGCGAAGGCAGTACAATACCTTGAGAACGAACTTGATGACATTGATGATGCCTATACTATGGCTATCACCGCCTACGCCATGGAGCTACAGGGCAGCAACCGCAGCCAGGACGCCTACCGGCTACTCATGGGCATGGCTCAGGAGGACGAGGACGGTCTGCACTGGAACACCGGCGGCGGCATCCGCAGCCCGGAGTCAATGCCCTTTAACCAGAGCGCGGATATTGAAGCCACCGCCTATGCCACCCTGGCACTGACCCAGCACGGTGATGCCTTCAACGCCTCAAGAGCAGCCAAGTGGCTGGTATCGCAGAGAAACGCTAACGGCGGTTTCGGCTCCACCCAGGATACCGTGGTCGCCCTGCAAGCCCTCACCGAGTACGCTACGGGCGCCAGGGCCGACGTTGACCTCAGAATATCCATAACGCAAGGAGGCGACGAGAGGACGTTGAGGATAACCGCTGATAACTATGATATCCTCCAGGTGGTAGAAGTCCCCGTAGATGGGGAGATTGAGATAAGAGTTGAGGGTGAGGGTGAGGCTATTGCCCAGGTAGTCAGGCGGTTCAACATACCGGCACCGGAGAAGGGCGAGGAAATACTCAAGGTGAGTGTTGACTATGATGCCACCGAGGTAGAGGTCAATGACATCGTTACCGTCTCCGTGGAGATGGAGTTTGCACCGCCCGTACCCATGGAAGCGGGGATGATAGTCCTTGATGTCTCAGTGCCTACCGGCTTCTCACCGGTTACCGACTCCATCGCTGCGGTGGTTGATAAGCTGGAAAAGGTCAAGAGATATGATATTGCCGGCAGGAAGGTCATCTTCTACATTGAGAACATGGTTCCGGGGGAAAGAATAAGCTTCACCTTTGATGTGAAAGCCGTGTACCCGGTGAAGGCTAAGGGCACAAGCACCCGGGCTTATTCCTACTACCAGCCCGAGATTTGGGGGGAGGCCATGGGTGGAGATATTACCGTGAGATAGCGGACGGGCTAGCCTTCTTAACGGGCTAGCCCGCTCATTACCAGCCTATCCGGTTGATGCTCCCGGCCACGTTCCGTCGTTGCCTGGAGCATTAGCTGTCTCTGCTTCTCCTTGTAGCGCTTGACGCTCTCTTTGTGCCTTTGCCTGCCTTCGGCACTCCTATACCGGTATTTGTGGCTCTCTTTAAGGCACTCCGCAGAGCAGTAGTTCCACCTGCCTCCCGGGACAGGGCGGTGACATATCCTGCACAGTCTGTTAGTCTTGTAGTAGCTTAATACCTGGTCCAAGGTTGCCGGAGACCATAACAAAAACAGGCGGGTCTTGGTCTTGCGGACGGTTACCGGCGTAATAATGTGACACTCGTACAGGTGAACCAGCCGGTTCCGTGGTAAACCCAGCCGCTTACAAAGCTGCTCCGTGGACATAAGCCCACACTTGGTAGTGCCGTAATTCTGGGCAAGGATCTGCCTTACCCTCTCTTTGGTCCTGCCTATCCTGTCAGCAATCTGCTGCAGCGTAGCCCCTGACCAGCGCATATAATAAATAGCACTGGTATCAACCGTAGTTCTCAGGCTCGTAACTACTTACCTCCTGTAACCTGCCCTCTCCGTTATACAGGCACTGGTCTTGCCCGTGACCTCTATTTGGAGAGCACCCCCATCGGAAGCATCTCCCGCCCGTACTTGTCATTCAAGACCACTGCCGCCGACCCGTAGACTGCTGCTGCTCCGCAGAACAATCCCTCTATTCCCGGGACAACTGCCGGCAGGGCGCCGAAGAAGTGCACCGCCAGCAAGCCGAAGAGCACCGTCAGCGTCGAGAAAATGAAGACATGCACCATTGATATTTTGAAAGTGCCGATAGTCATATAGCCGGTAAATACACCCCATGCTATGCACAACCAGGCAAGCCCGGCACTATCCACCTCAATGACACCAGTCCATTCCAGCAGGAGGCTGAAGCTCAGACCTATCCAGAATGCACCATAAGAAGTAAATGCGGTGAGACCAAAGGTATCTCCCCGGCGGGCATCAATTATACCGGCGATTATCTGTGCAACACCGCCCCAGAAGAATCCGTATATTAGCGGTATGTAGCTATCAATCAGACCGATGTTATGTATTTGCAGCAAAATGGTGTTAAAACCAAAACCAGCCAATCCGAGGGCACCTGGATTTGCCCATTTCACGTCACTGCTTGTCATCTAGATTCAGAAAACCTCCCTCTTATTGATTAATATATATTGAGATCGGAAGAGCGTCGTGTAGGGAAAGAGTGTAGGATAGGGTGTA